>JANMWQ010000767.1:0-3381 GCA_031394085.1 Rhizobacter sp.
CCACGCCATCGATGCCGACGACAGCGTGATCTCGATCAACAGCTTCTCGAAATACTTTTCGATGACCGGCTGGCGGCTCGGCTGGCTGGTCGTGCCCGAGGGCTTGGTGCCCGCGATCGAGAAGCTCGCGCAGAACCTCTACATCTGCCCCTCGACCGTGGCCCAGCACGCCGCCCTCGCGTGCTTCGAGCCTGAATCGATCGCCGAATACGAGCGCCGCCGCGGCGAGTTTCGTGCGCGCCGCGACTTTCTCGTGCCGGCGTTGAACGAGCTCGGCCTGACCGTGCCGGTGGTGCCGGACGGCGCGTTCTACGCGTGGGCCGATTGCACCGCGCACTTGATGGGCACACGCACCGGCACCTGCACCAGCAGCTGGGATTTCGTGTTCGACGTGATGCGGCGAGCACACGTCGCGATCACCCCCGGACGCGACTTCGGCCGCGCCGGCACCGAGCGCTTCGTGCGCCTCTCTTACGCGAATTCGATGGCGCAGTTGCACGAGGCGGTCGACCGCCTGCGCCTCGCGCTTTGATCCGACACACCGCAGCGCACTGACCCGCAGCGCAGGCGCGGCATCGGGCTCGAAAACTCCCGCATTCCCCGGCCCAATCGTGAGCGTGTGTGACGAACCGGCCGATGCCATGGCATTTCGTGCATTCATGCCATGCATGCTCGGCTAAGCTGCTGCGGTGAGCTCGTTCGCCCCACCTCCCGTTCCAGCACCGAAAGACTCGGAGCCCGGCCCGCCGATGGCGTTGCCGCCCGATCTGCGGGCCGACATGGCGCCGTGGGACGAAGCCGACATGCACGTGATGCGCGGCCCGTCTGCGACCTTCTCCGACGCGCCAGACGACAAACCGGGTGACGGCACGGCACCGACGATCGGCCACATCGGCCGCTACGCGCTGAAGTACCAGCTGGGCGAAGGCGGCATCGGCACGGTGTACGCCGCGCACGACCCGCTGCTGTCGCGCCTGATCGCGGTCAAGACACTGCATGTCGAGGTCGACGAGGCCGAGCGCGAGTCGTTCAACGCGCTGTTCCTGAACGAGGCGCGTGCCGCCGCGGGCCTGAGCCACCCAAACATCGTGACGGTGTTCGACGCCGGCATCAGCGACGACCGCGCCTACATCGCAATGGAACTGCTGAAGGGCCGCGACCTGCGCCAACTGCGCCAGGAGGGCTGGCGCGCCACGCCGGCACAGGCCGCGCTGATCGTGCGTCGCGTCGCCGATGCACTCGGCTACGCGCACAACAAAGGCGTGGTGCACCGCGACGTCAAGCCGGCCAACATCTTCATGACCGGCCGCACCCACCCCAAGGTGCTCGATTTCGGCATCGCGCGCATCGCCCACCAGCACGATGCACATCAAACCGGCGACATCGCGGCCGGCTCGCCGTACTACATGGCGCCCGAGCAGGCGCGCCACGAGCCGGTCGACCGGCGTGCCGACGTGTTCTCGCTCGGCGTCGTGCTGTACGAGTTTCTGACCGGCCTGAAGCAGATAAGCGGAAGCAAGCACGAGGAGATCAACACCGCCGTGCTCGAACACGATCCGCCGCTCGCCAACGCAATCGACGCCTCGGTCCCCGATGCGCTGGCGCAGATCGCTGCGAAGGCGCTGGCGAAGAACCCCGAGCATCGCTTTCGGTCGGCGCGCGCATTCTCGCGCGAGCTGCGGCATTGGCTCGACGAGAACACGGTCTCGTCCGAAGGCGACATGCAGGCCGGCCCGGCACCCCGGAACAAGCCACTGTGGGTCGCCCTCGCGGCGCTCGGCGTGGTGGTGATCGGTGCGATCGCGTGGATGGCGCTCAGCGCCAACCGCGATGCCTCACCGGCGACCGCGGCGCTTGCCACTTCGGCCGTCGTGCCTGTCATCGCCGCGGCATCGGCTGCATCGGCGGCGGCTGCCGTACCCGCGGACGTGGTGATCGCGACAGCGGAGCCCGCCGCGTCGAGCGCGTTGAGCGCGTCGAGCGCCGCATCGGCTGCTGCGCCCGAATCCGCGTCCTCTGCGCCGATGGCCCTCGCTGCCGCGACTGCGGCCGGACCGGCGAGCGCCGTCGAAGTGGCACCGGCGTTGCCGCAAGCGCCGGTCGCAGAAACGCCCAAGCCGGCGTCGAAACAGACGCAGAAAGAAGCGCGCACAGAAACGCCCAAAGAAACCCCGAAAGACAAACGCGCCCGCGAAGCCCGAGAGCGCGAGGCTCGCAGCGCGGCCGCCGTGGCGACCATGCCCGTGCCGGTGCCGACGGGCACCGTGCGCATCGCGATCAGCCCGTGGGGCGAGGTCGAAGTCGACGGCCGGCGCGTCGGCACCTCACCGCCGCTGACCGAGCTCAACCTGCCGGCCGGCCGCCACCAGATCGTTGTGCGCAACACCGACCTGCTGCCTTACAGCGCCACCCTCAACGTCACCGCCGACCAGCCGGTCACCCTCAAGCACAAGTTCTGACGATGAAACCTCTGCACCTCGCCACAGCCCTAGCGCTCAGCGCCGCACTCGCCGGTTGCGTGCTGCCCCCGTCCGCACCGCCGGGCCTGATGGACGTGGCCGAGCGCCCCGCCGAGAAGGCTTTGCTCACCGGCATGCGCGCCTACGACGACGCCCAATACCCGCAAGCCGAGAAGCTGTTGACCCAGGCGCTCAAAAACGGCCTGGCCTCGCCACGTGACCGCGCGGTGGCCCACAAGCACCTCGCGTTCATCTACTGCACGAGCGACCGCACGCCGGCCTGCGAGGCCGAGTTTCGCGCCGCGCGGGCCGACGATCCGGCGTTCGCGCTGAGCAAGTCGGAGGCCGGGCACCCGCAATGGGGGCCGGTCTGGCGCAGGGTGAGCCCGTAGCAAGGCGTGTCACCCGGTCGGCGGCGATAATCGCGGTCGATGCAAGAGAACGTTTCACCGCCCTTCCGATTTCAGCTGCGCGTCTACTGGGAAGACACCGACGCCGGCGGCGTGGTCTTCTACGCGAACTACCTCAAATTTTTCGAGCGCGCCCGCACCGAGTGGCTGCGCTCGCTCGGCCACCAGCAGGAGCAGATGCGCGCCGAGACCGGCGTGGTGTTCGTTGTCACCGACACTGCTGTGCGCTATGTGCGCCCGGCGCGGCTCGATGACCTGATCGCGGTCACGGTCGACGTCAAGCACGCCGGCCGCGCGCAGATGACGATCGCGCAGCAGGCCTGGCGGCAACCGGTGCACGGCGACACAGAAGGCGACACAGAAGGCGAAATAGAAGGCGAAACAGAAGAGCTGCTCGCCGAAGGCACGATCCGCATCGGCTGCGTCGACGCCGGAACTTTCAAACCGCAGCGCATTCCGAATTCGATCGCCGAATCGTTTCTCTCCACCACCACGACACCCACACGAAGCCG
>JANMWQ010000768.1:0-2564 GCA_031394085.1 Rhizobacter sp.
GGCATCGCTCAGCGAGTAACGGTTGCGGTGCTCGTGCAGCGTGTCGACGGTCTTGACCAGCTGCCCGGTTTTTGCCTTCTCGTCAGGCGTCGCGAACTCCATCTTGATCAGCTTCGAGCCGAGGTTGCGGCGGATGATCGCGCGCTTGCCGGCACGCAGCGCGGGCTTGTGCACGTAGAACTCGTCGGGGTTAACGGCGCCCTGCACCACCGTCTCGCCGAGGCCGTAGCTCGAGGTGATGAACACGACATCGGCGAAACCGGATTCCGTGTCGATCGTGAACATCACGCCGGCCGCGCCGAGGTCGGAGCGCACCATGCGTTGCACGCCGGCCGAGAGCGCCACATCGCTGTGCGCGAAGCCCTTGTGCACGCGGTAGCTGATCGCGCGGTCGTTGTAGAGGCTGGCGAAGACTTCTTTCATCTTCGCGAGCACATCGGTGATGCCGACGACGTTCAGGAAGGTTTCTTGCTGGCCAGCGAACGAGGCGTCGGGCAGGTCTTCGGCCGTGGCCGACGAGCGCACCGCGAACGAGGCGTTCGGATTGTCGGCGGTCAGCGCTGCGAACGATTCGGTGATCGCGGCGTCGAGTTCCGGTGGGAACGGTGTCGACTCGATCCAGTGGCGAATTTCGGCGCCGGCCACGGCGAGTGCGCGGACATCATCGGTATCGAGCGTTGCGAGGCGTGCCTCGATCCGGGCCGCGAGCCCCTCGTGCTGCAGGAACTGCCGGAACGCGTGCGCCGTGGTGGCAAAGCCGCCCGGCACGCGCACGCCCGAGGCGGCCAATTGGCTGATCATTTCACCGAGCGAGGCGTTCTTGCCGCCCACCGACTCGACATCGGTCATTCTCAGGTGTTCGAACGGGGCGACCAGGGCGGTCGCCAGGGGGTTGCTTGACATGGTGGAGCTCCGGGAGGTTGATAAATTCGGGCGCCACGCCGCGGCAGCGGCGGCACAACGATCCCCGGGCGCGCGCTCTCAACCCGAAGAACGGGTCGGGCGCAGCAGGCGTGGGGATTCATGGGCGGCTTGGGGCGGAGGGCTGTCGACGATTTTACGGGCGAACTGCCTATCATCGTGACCAATCGCAACCCGCCGACCAGAGCCCCGCACCATGGCCAATCGCACCGTTTTCTTCGTCTCGGACGGTACCGGCATCACGGCCGAAACCTTCGGCAACTCGATCATGTCGCAGTTCGCGATCAAGTCGCGAAACGTGCGCCGCCCGTTCATCGACACGCCCGACAAGGCGCACCAGGTGCTGCGCGAGATCAACCACACGGCCGACAACGAGGGCCGCAAGCCGATCGTCTTCATCACGCTGGTCGACCCTGAAATCCTTGCGATCCTCAAGGGTGCAAAACCTGGCATGGCCGGCGCCGAGCAAAGGGGCTTGCTGCTCGACATGTTCAACACCTTCATCGAGCCGCTCGAAGCCGAGTTCGGCATGACCTCGAACCACCGCGTCGGCCGCTTCACCGATGTGTCGAAAAGCCAGGAGTACACCGACCGCATCGAGGCGATCAACTTCTCGCTCGCCCACGACGATGGCCAGTCGTCGAAGAACCTCGCGAGTGCCGACGTGATCCTGGTCGGCGTGAGCCGCAGCGGCAAGACGCCGACCTCGCTGTACCTCGCGATGCAGCACGGCATCAAGGCGGCGAACTACCCGCTGATCCCGGAAGACTTCGACCGCGGTGCGATCCCGTCGAACCTCGCACCGTTCAAGAAGAAGTGCTTCGGCCTGACGATCGCCCCCGACCGGCTGAGCCACATCCGCAACGAGCGCCGGCCGAACAGCAAGTACGCGTCGATCGAGAACTGCCGCTTCGAGGTGAAAGAGGCCGAGACGATGATGCGGCGCGAAGGCATTGCGTGGCTGTCGTCGACGCACAAGTCGATCGAGGAGATCGCAACGACGATCCTGCGCGATCTGCGGCCGGATCGGTTGATGTACTAGGCGCGCTGCCGGGCCGATTCGTAAAGGCACACGGCCGCCGCCGCGGCCACGTTCAGCGACTCTTCGCCGCCGGGCTGCGGGATGCGCAGCGACTCGGTGCAGCGCTGCATCAACGCCGGCGAGACGCCCTGCCCCTCGTGCCCCATCACCCAAGCGCACGGCCACGGCAGCGTGGCCTCGTGAATGCCACGGGCCGCATGGGAGCTCGTCGCGAGCATCGGCACGCGCAAGGCTGCGAGCGCTTCGTGGCTCGCCACTTCGACCAGGCGCAACGCGAAATGCGCGCCCATGCCGGCGCGCAAGACTTTCGGCGACCACAGCGCCGCCGTGCCCTTGATCGCGATCACCTGCGCGAAACCAAAGGCCGAGGCGCTGCGCAGGATGTTGCCGACGTTGCCGGCATCCTGCAGGCGATCGAGCACGACGCTGGGCGCCGTCGCATCGAGTTCGCCGGCGCTGGCCCAAGGCAGCGCAAAGCCCAACGGTGCGGGCGATTCGAGCGTGCTCAGGCCGGCCATCAGCGCCGCGGGGATCACGGCCACCGAGGCCGCGGTGCTCGCGATCGACCGCAGCGCCGGCGTCTGCCAGCCCTCGTCGGTGA
>JANMWQ010000577.1:0-5591 GCA_031394085.1 Rhizobacter sp.
GCGGTAGTGCTCACCGGCCTTGGCCAGCACATCGGTCAAGGTGGCGCGGCGCTGCTTTTGGGCGGCCGCTTGTTCGCGCTCGGCGGGCGAGCTGTCTTCTTCGGGCACCTGCAGCCCGACCTGTTGCGACAGGTCTTTGACCGCATCGATGAAGGTCATGCCGCTGTATTCGGTCAGAAAGCGGATCGCATCGCCACTCGCGCCGCAGCCGAAGCAGTGATAGAACTGTTTGCTCGGACTGACCGTGAAGCTCGGCGACTTCTCGGCATGAAACGGGCACAGCCCGCTCAGGTTCGCGCCGCCCTTTTTGAGCTGAACGTGCCGGCCGACGACCTCGACGATGTCGACACGCGAGAGCAAATCGTGAATGAAGGTCGGCGGGATCACGGGTTGAGTCTAACTTCGCACATTCGGCCGGTTTCGGCGTCGCGCGCTGGCGCGGCACCCGCTTAGACTGCCGTGCGCCGCCGGTCGAGACCCGACCGCTGATCGTCGCCGCGTCGGTCTTGGCGGCGCGTTCGTGACCGCAAGAACGTTCGGGGGAGCCACTGATGTTTCTGGATCGACTGCAGGCGCCGTGCGCCGTGGTGGCCGCGGTTTTTGTCGCGGCCGGATTGTCGACCTCGACATCGGTGGGTGCGCAGCCCGCACCTGCTGGCGCCGCATCGGCACCGGCCGCCGAACTGACCCCGAACGAGCGCGCGCAGCGCGACGCCGACAAGGTCTTCAAGTGGATCCTGATTCACTCCGACAAGCCGCGCAAGGCGGGCGCGAATCGCACCGACGAGAGGCGCGAGGAGCGGCCCGCCACCGAGAAGCGCGAGGAGCGGCCCGCAGTCGCAGCGCGCGCGAAGCCGGGTGCACCCCCGGTCGTCGCCGCGACGCCGTCGCTGGCGGCATCGACCGTGCGTGTTGCGAACGCGCCGCCATTTGCCGCGGTCGCACCGATCGTCGACACACAGCCCGCGACGGTCACAACCGCGTCGGCACCGCTGGCCGCGGTCGAGACGCGCGTGATACCGACCGGCTTTGCGCTGCCGGGGGCGATGACTGCAGACACGGACGACGAAATCCTGACGCCGCTGTCGCGCACCGATCCGAAGTTCCCGCCCAGCTTGCTGCGCACTTTGAGCAAGGGCAATGTCAAGGTGCGCTTCACGGTGTTGCCGGATGGCAGCGTCGCGGAACCCGCGGTGGTCACGAGCAGCGATTCGCGCCTGCGCTCGGCGGCTCTGGCGGCCGTCGCACAGTGGCGTTTCGTGCCTTTGCGAAAGCCGCAGTTCGGGGTCGTCGATCTCGTGTTCGACTTCGAGTGAGGTGACGGCCCCCACGGGCGGGCGCAGCCTGCTCGGGGCGGCACGGCGCCACCTGCACCCTGCGGACGGCCGCGATCAGACCGGCGCCAGCGACGGCGCCGGCGTGGGCGCCGGCATGCCCTTGTAGTCGTGCACCCAGTCGGCAACTTGATCAGCCGGCATCGCCGCGGCGATGCCGTTGCCCTGGCCGATCTCGCAGCCGATCTCGATCAACCGCTGCGCCTGCGCGCGAGTTTCGACGCCCTCGGCGACCACCGTGCAGCCGAAGGTCTGAGACAGTCCGATCACGCCTTCGACGATCGCGAGGTCTTGGCGGTCGCCGAGCATGTTGAAGACGAACGAGCGGTCGATCTTGAGCATGTCGATCGGCAGGCGCTTGAGGTAGGTGAAGGTCGAGTAGCCGGTACCGAAGTCGTCGAGCGCGAAGCGCACCCCGAGCGCGCGGCACTCTTGCATCAGCTCGCAGGTGTGGTCGATGTCGGCGAGCGCGGCGGTCTCGAGCACCTCGATGATGAGCCGCTGTGCAACCGGTGCCGGGTGCCGTGAGAGCAGCCCGGCGAGGTGCTGCGCGAACAGCGGCTCCTGCAGGTGCCGCGCCGAAATGTTGATGCTGACGGTCATGTCGAGGCCGAGTCGCAGCCAGCGCGCGAGCTGGTCGATGCCGTGCTGCAGCACCCAGTTGCCGACGCTGATCGACAGGCCCGTGTTCTCGATCAACGGCAGAAACTGCGCCGGTGAGATCACGCCCTGCTCGGGGTGCTTCCAGCGCAGCAGCGCTTCGACACCCAGCACCTTGGCGTTGCGCAGGTCGACCTTCGGCTGGAAATACAGGCGGAACTCGTTCGCGTCGAGTGCCTCTTGCACCCGGCCGAGCGCGACGAAGCGCGCCTCGGCGCGGCGGTCGTGCTCGGCGTCGAAAAACAGGTAGCCGTTGCGGCCGGCCTGCTTGGCGCCGTACATCGCGTGGTCGGCGTGTCGCAGCAGGGTCTCGGCATCGGCGCCGTCGAGTGGGAACACAGTCGCGCCGATGCTCGCGGTCACCATCACGGGGTCGGCGTCTGCGCCCAGCGCATACGGCTGGGAGACCTGGCTCAGCACGCGCTCGACCGCGTGGCGGCTTTCTTCGAGCGTGGCGGTGCGCAGCAGCAGCACGAACTCGTCGCCGCCAATGCGTGCGACCACGTCGTCGCCGCCGGCCCAGGACCTGAGCGAGCGCCGCATGCGGCCGGCGAGTTCGAGCAGCAGCCGGTCGCCGGCCTCGTGACCGAACCGATCGTTGACCGGCTTGAAGTGATCGAGGTCGAGGTAGCACACGGTCAGCAGCGAGCCTTCGCGGCGGCTTGTCTGCATCGCCGACTGCAGCATCTGCGCGAGCCGCACGCGGTTCGGGAGAAGCGTGAGCTCGTCGAAGTGGGCCTGGCGCTGCAGTTGCTCGAACTGCGCGCGCGCACGGGTCACATCGGCGATCGCGAGCACGTGATTGCGAACGCTGCCGTTGGCGTCGCGCACTGCCGTGACGGTGAGCTGCAGCACGCAGGACTCGCCGTTGCGACGATGGTGGTTCAACTCGCCGCGCCAACTGCCCTCGTTGGCCAGGCCGAGCTGCATCGCTTCGAGCTGCAGTGCGAGCTGGCCGTCGGATTCGCGCGCCTGCAGCAGCGGCGGCACCGTGCCGAGCAGCTCGTCGCGCGGGTAGCCGGTGATTTCGCTGAAGGTCGGGTTCGATTCGAGCACGCGGTGCTGCGGATCGGTGATCAACAGGCCCTCGTGCAGGTGCTCGAACACGCTCTGCGACAGGTCTTGTCGCTCGCGCGCCGCCTGCACCTCGCTGATGTCTCGCGCCGTACTGATGATGCGCAGCGGCTCGCCGGATGGCCCGCGCTCGGCCACCAGCGCATGCAGTTCGAACAGGCGCCAGCTGCCGTCGTGGCGCTGCATGCGGCTTTCGGCCCGACAGCTGGTCGCACCCTCGGCGCGCAGCGGCTCGAAGGCGCACTGCACATCGGCCAAATCGTCCGGGTGCAACAAGGCCCAGAACGCATGCGGCGTGTCGCCGAACGTCTGCGATGAGTGGCCGAGCAGTGCCAGCCAACGCTGCGAGAACTCGATGCGGCCGTCGCGCAGATTCCACTCGCCGATGCCGATCTGCGAGGCGTCGAGCGCCAGTTGCCAACGCCGCTCGTTGGCCGCGAGCTCGCCGGTCAGCGCGGTCGTCAGCAGCGGCATCGCGAGCAGGCTGCAGACATAGCCGACGAGCTGCGAGACGCCGTGGCTGCTGCCGAGCTGCTGGAACGGGCCGAGGCCGTGCAGCGTCGCGAGCAGCGTACCGACGGTCAGCGTCAGCGCCGTCGTCGAAGCCGCGAACAGCCCGCTGCGCGCCGCCAGCCAGCACAGCAACAAATGGGGCACGAGGAACAGCGGCGACTGGATCGCGTGATCGCTGCCAGAGACCAGCGAGGCCAGCGCGGCGCTCGCGAGCGTGCCGACGGCAAGCAGGCCGGTGGGCGCCCAGCGCCAGTCGGCGAAGGCCCGCCGCCACGCCGAACGCGACACGGTGAGCAGCGGGATGCCGACGATCAGCGCGCCCATCGCATCGCCGAGCCACCAGTACATCCAGGCGGCCGGCACCTGGCCCCAGGCGATGACGCCGCCGGCGGCAAGCCAGAACGCGCCGTTGCTTGCAGTGATCGCCATCGAGAAGCCGACGCCGATCGCGCCGAACAGCCAGAGATCGCGACGCCGGTCGAGTTCGACATGCAGGCCGTCGCGCTGCAGCACCCAGGCGCCGAGCAACGGACCCAGCGTGTTGCCGAAGGCGATCAAGGCTGCGAGCCAGATCGGCGTGCCGACCGAGAGCGTGACCGCGAACGAGCCGAACCAGACACCGGGCCACACGCCCAAGCCGAAGCGCAGCAATGCGGCCAGCGCGATCCCCGCAGGTGGCCAGATCAGCGTCACGTGGGCGCCGAACTGGGGCACGGTGAGGCCGGCGCGCCCGCTCAGGTAATACGCGGCCACCAGCAATGCGGTGCGCAGCGCCCAATCGCGGGAGCCGACGACCGCCGCGGAGGCGGGAAAGTACCGGGTAAAACGGGCTTCAGACACAGAAAATCGACGCAGGCAAAATTGTGCGTAAATGTAAGTCAGCGAGGCCTGAGCGCGCCGCGATTTTCATCGCACCCACGCATCCGGGGTGGGTGGGTCGGGCTTGTCGACACCAGTGCGGGCAGCCCACAAAAAAGCCACCGCGAAGGGTGGCCTTTTGAATCGGGTCGACGCTGACCAACGACCTGTCAGAGTGTGAACTCGGCAAGTTTGCGGCCCGAAGCCAATGCGGCTTTCAGCCACTTCGGCTGCAATCCCCGGCCGCTCCAGGCTTCTCCGGTGGCGGCGTTGCGGTATTTGGCAGCAACCTTGTTGCCTTTTGCCGCGGTTGTTTTCTTGGCCCCGCCTTTGCCCGAAAGATCGGCGGCGGTCAGGCCATATTGATCCATCAGCGTACGGATCTTGCCGAGCGCATCGGCACGATCCGCGTGGCGGGTGCGTTCAATTTCGCGCTCGAGCGCTTCTTTCTGGGCGATCAGTTCTTGCAACGAGGCCACGGTGAATCCTTTGTTTGAGAATGATCCGGATGAATCCGTTGTCATTATATTCAAACGCAGTGCAGGTATTCAAGCACTCGTTGGCGGAACATACCCTGCTGGCTGCTCGGCGCCGGTGCCGAAGAAGAAGTTCTCCATTTGCCGGGCCAGATATTGGCGGGCGCGCTGATCGGCAAGGTTCAGGCGATTCTCGTTGACCAGCATGGTCTGGTGCTTCATCCAGAGTTGCCAGGCCTCCTTGCTGACCTGGTTGTAGATTTTTTTGCCGAGTTCACCGGGGTAGGGGGCGTAATCCATGCCTTCGGCTTCTTTTTTGAGGTGAATGCATTGAACGGTGCGGGCCATGTTGAATATCCTTTTCTGATCACTAAAGTTTCTTGACCAGCACCTGCGAGCGCCGATCCCAGTTGTATTTTCGTTTGCGCGCTTCGGGCAACCACTCGGGGTCGACCTGAACGAACCCGCGTTTGATGAACCAGTGCATCGTGCGCGTGGTCAGCACGAAGATGCTCTCGAGCCCGCTCGCCCTCGCACGCTGCTCGATGCGCTTCAGGATGCGCTCGCCGTCGCCCTGGCTCTGCACTTGCGGAGAAACCGTCAGCGCGGCCATCTCTGCAGTTTTCGCTTCGGGGTACGGGTAGAGCGCGGCACAGCCGAAGATAACGCCGTCGTG
>JANMWQ010000842.1:0-5838 GCA_031394085.1 Rhizobacter sp.
GTCGCGCTCGCCGGCCTCGGGGCTGGTGCTGTGCAGCTCGAAGCGCTGGCCCACCGCTTGCGCGAACTCGGCGAGGCCCGGCACGTCGGCCAGGCGCTGGCCGCGGTAGGCCGAGAGCGGCAGCCGCATGATCCGCGTGGCGCCGGGGTTGACGGTGTCGATGTTGCCGCGGCGGTCGAACACGATCACGCCGGCGGTCAGGTTGTCGAGGATGGTTTGCAGGTTCGCGCGTGCGCCCTCGACCTGCACGACGCTGCGCTGCACCAGCTCGCGCGCCTCCGAGAGCTGCGTGGTCATGTCGGCGAACGAGCGCGTCAGGCCGCCGAGCTCGTCGCGCGAGGCGAATACCGGCTTGCTGCTGAGGTCGCCGCCGGCGACTTGCCGCATGCCTTCGGCGAGCAGCAGCAGCGGCCGCGCGAGCTGGTTGCTCAAGGTCACCGCGAGCAGCAGCGCGCCGAACACCGCGAGCACGAGCGCGAGCGTCAGCGTGCCGATGTACATCTTGCGCAAGCCGCCGCGCTGCAGCGCACGCTGTTGGTACTCGCGGTAGGCCGATTGCACCGCGAGCGCGTTGACGGCGAGTGCGCGCGGCAGCAGCTGGTTGACGAGCAGGTAGCGGTCTTCGTCGCCGAGCGCGAAGGTGGTGGTCGGGATGAACGCGAGTGCGCGCACCCGCGCGGTGTTGGCGCTGCCGCTGGCCACGGCGTCTTCGTCGAGCCCGATGAGCTCGCTGACGACGCGCTGGTTGCGCGCCTGGCGCAGCAGGGTGGCCGACGGCCGCTCGGGCATCAAGCCCGACGCGGTGCTGCTGCTGGTGCTGAGCACGGTCTGGCCGGCCGGGCCGACGATCGCGATGTCTTGCGCCGACAGCTGCTCTCTCAATCGCTCGAGCGCGAGCGACTGCGCCGAGCCGGGTGTCTCACCGAGCCGCTCGGCGGCCAGGCGGGTCTTGGTGGCCACATCGCTGACGATCGAATCGAGCGTGCCCTTGCCGAGGTTGAGGCCGGCGTCGAGCGCGGTCTCGACCTTCACATCGAACCAGCTCTCGATGCTGCGCGAGACGAACTGGTAGCTCACCGTGTAGATCAGCACGCCGGGCACCACGCCGACCAGCGCGAAGATCGCCGCCAGCTTGAGCAGCAGCCGGCTGCCGAACTTGCCCCGCTTGACGCGCATCAGTAACCGCACGGCGGCGATGCCGATGACCAGCACCAGCAGGCCGGCGACCGTGACGTTGACCCAGAACAGCCAGACGTAGTGGCGCTCGTACAGCGTCGGGTTGTTGGTCGCGATCGAGAGCAGGAACGCCAGCACCAGGCCCGCGCCGGTGGCGGCGACGGTCGAGATCAACCAGGCCCAGCGCTGTGCTTTGGTCATCGCCAGCCGGCGCCGGGCCGCCCCAAGGCGGCTGAGCGCCCCCTCGGGGGGCAGGAACGAAGTGACGTGGGGGCAAACATCACTCGGGGTCAATTGATCTTTTGCGTGCGCTGCACGCTCATCGCCCAGTCCTTCTCGCCGCCGATGCCGATCTGCATCGGGCGCGGCAGTTGCGACGTGTCCAGCTTGAAACTGAACTCGGCGTACTGGCGGCTGTTCTCGTCGATTTGCGGGCCTTCGGCGATTTTCCAGCGCGCGGTGCGGCTGATGGCGGCGAAGGCTTCGGCGCGGGTCGCGTAGTTCTGGCTCAAGCCGCCGTCGAAGGTGACGCGGTAGGTCGACGTGAGCGGCTGGAACACGATGCGCCAGCGCCGGATCGCATAGCCGATGCGCTGGTCGCGCCAGTAGAAGCGGTTGCGGAACAGCTCGGCCTCGGCGACGAAAAACAGCGGCACCGCCTTGCTCAGCGCGTCGTCGACGCTGCGCGAGAGCTCGAGGTTCACGGCGTAGCTGAGGAACACGCCGTCTTCGCCGTGGGTCAGCTCGAAGCTGGTCAACTCGGGGTCGGCGGCGCGCGCGGGGAGTGCCCCGGCCAGGCACATCACCCATGCCAGCAGCAGCACGGCGGCCAGCGACCCGGCGCGCCGCAAGGCGCCGGGCGGGGTGTCGCCGTGTCGTGTTGCCGCGCAGTGCATCGGGGCCGTGAACCTCAGGTCGTCTTCTCGATCAGGGCGTAGAAAAATCCATCGGCAGCGGCACTGATGGCGTGCGCCGGCCACTCGTCCGCATTGTCGGGCAGCGGCAGCAGATGACCGGGCGATGCCGGGCTGGCCGCAAGGGCGGCGCCGGGCTGGCGTTGCAAAAAAGCGTCGATCTGGTCCTGGCCTTCGGCCTTGAAGACGGAGCAGCTGCAGTACAGCAGCCGGCCGCCGGGCGCCAGCAGCGGCCAGAGTGCGTCGAGCAGGCGCGCCTGGGTCGCGGCGAGCGCCGGGATGTCGCTGGCGCGGCGCAGCCAGCGCACGTCGGGGTGGCGGCGCACGATGCCGGCGGCGCTGCAGGGGGCGTCGAGCAGGATCGCGTCGAACGGGCGGCCGTCCCACCAGGCATCAGGCGTGCCGGCATCGGCAGCAACGGTCTTCGCCACGAGCCCGAGCCGCGCCAGCGTTTCGTGGACGCGGGTCAGGCGCGCGGGGTCGCTGTCGAGCGCGAGCAGGTCGAGGTCGGCGAGTTCAAGCAGGTGCGCGGTCTTGCCGCCGGGCGCGGCGCAGGCATCGAGCACGCGGGCGCCGGGCTCGAGGGCACCCACCAGCAACGCCGCGGCGCGCTGCGCAGCGGCGTCTTGCACCGAGACATCGCCCTCGACGAAACCGGGCAGCTGCGTCACCGGGCGCGGTTGCGCGAGCCTGACGGCCTGCGCGCCGATCGCTTCTGCCTCGATGCCGGCTTGCGCGAGCCGCGCGACATAGCCGGCCGCATCGCCGCGGCGCGCGTTGACGCGCAAGGTCATCGGCGGGCGCTGGTTGTCGGCATCGAGGATCTGTTGCCATTGCGCGGGCCAGTCGCCCTTGAGCTGATCGATCCACCAGCCCGGGTGGTTGAAACGCGCCAGCGGATCGCGCAGCGCGGCCACGACCAGCGCGTCGCGCTCGCGCAGGAAGCGCCGCAGCACCGCGTTGACGAACGCGGCGCTCTGCGGGGCGCGCTGGCGTGCCGCATCGACCGCCTGATCGACCAGCGTGTGCTCGGCATACGGCGCTTGCCCTAGCCCTTTCCCCTGCCCCTGCGGCCAAAGCAGCGCCAGCGCGGTCAGCAGCAGCGCATCGACCTTCGGCGGCGGCGCCTTGGGCGCGAGCAGCGCGCGCAGCGCCTGCGCCGAGCCGAGCCAGCGCAGCGCGTGAAAGCTCAGCGCCTGCGTGCCGGGCCGCGCGGCGGCCGGGCAGTTCGCCAGTGCCACGTTCAACGACTGGCCAGCGCGCACCGCCTGCACGGCGTCGGCGGTGTGGTTCAGGAGCTTGGCGAGCAGCAGCGCGTGGGCGGTGGATGCGGTATGCGGGGGCTTGGGGTCAACGTTCACCGCGCGCAGTCTACGGTTTGGTTTGCGGCCGCCGGAAGCCGCTGGCGCCACTGCGGTACGCTCGTCGCATGTAAAGCGATGAAAGCACCCATGCGCAGCGAACAAGCGACACCGATTTTCAGAACCGAAGAAGACCTGGGCAAGCTCGCGGCCTCCGAGCGCATCCGCTACCGGCTGGTGGGCGCCGACTGCCGCTTTCACGCCAACGACAACATCTCGGCCTACATCGAAGCCGGCGAGATCGACGAGTTGCGCGGCGAAGTCGAGGCCAAGATGAAGGAGGTGCTGCGCGCACTCGTGATCGACACCGACAGCGATCACAACACCAACGAGACCGCCAAGCGCGTCGCCAAGATGTTCCTGACCGAAGTGTTCCGCGGGCGCTACGTGCCGATGCCGACGGTCACCGAGTTCCCGAACGCCTCGCGGCTCAACGAGCTGATGATCGTCGGCCCGATCAAGGTGCGCAGTGCCTGCTCGCACCACCTGTGCCCGATCATGGGCAAGGTCTGGATCGGCATCATGCCCAACGAGCACTCGAACCTGATCGGCCTCTCCAAATACGCGCGCATCTGCGACTGGATCATGAGCCGCCCGCAAATCCAGGAAGAAGCGGTGACGATGCTGGCCAACGAATTGCAGGAGCGCGTGAAGCCCGACGGCCTCGCGATCGTGATGGAAGCCGACCACTTCTGCATGCACTGGCGCGGTGTGAAAGACGACGAATCGATGATGACCAACAGCGTGATGCGCGGCGCGTTCCTGAAGAACGCGAACCTGCGGCGCGAGTTTTTGTCATTGCTCAGCAAGAAGGTCTAAGGAGTACGCGATGTTGGTCCGATTGATGTATGCGAGCCGCGCCACCGAAACCGTGCGCCCCGACACCCTGAGCGCGATCCTGAAGAAGTCGACCCAGAACAACCCCGGGGTCGGGGTGACCGGGGTGCTCTGCTTCTCGGGCACCATTTTCCTGCAGGTGCTCGAAGGCGGCCGCTCCCAGGTGAGCAAGCTCTACAACCACATCGCGCGCGACCCGCGCCACAGCGAGGTGGTGTTGCTGAGCTACGAAGAGATCGAAGAGCGCAGCTTCGCCGGCTGGTCGATGGGCCAGGTCAACATGAACCGGCTCAACCCGGCCGTGCTGCTGAAGTACTCCGAGGCCGCGGTGCTCGACCCGTATGCCGTGTCGGGCAAGGTTTCGATGGCATTGTTCAACGAGTTGGTCGCGACCGCCGCGGTGGTCTGCTTGCCGTAGGCGCTTGACTCGGAGAGTAAGAGTCTTTCGACTGCTGACTCGACCCGTTTGCACTGAGCCTGTCGAAGTGCCTGCACCCCGGTGGCGCGGCTTCGACAGGCTCAGCCCGAACGGATCTTGCACATACTTCGTCAAAAACTTCCAGACTCTTAAACGGCGTTCTTGACGGCCGCTTTTTTTGCTGCCGCTGGCACCTTGGGCGCGCGCGGCTCGAACTCGAAGCTGACCTTGCCTTCTTTTTTGTCGTAGGCCAGCCGCGCCTTGAACTTGCGGCGCGTCTTGTTCGAGACGAAGCCTTCGAGCAGGTCGGTCCGGCCGGTCTCGAGCAGCTTGCCCATCTGCTCACGCGCGACCGGCTGCTGCAGGATGATCTTGCCGCTCTTGAAGTCGCAGGTCACGTTGGCGCCGACCGCGTGCTCGCACACATAGCTGCTGCCGTGCTCGTAGACGTGGCCCTGGTCCTTCGGGCACACACCGAGTGACTCTTGCGCCGAGAAGTCGATCGGCTCACCCGACTCGCCGTCCTTCTTGGCGTCTTCACCGAAGTCGAATTCGAGCTTCCAGTTCTTGATCTCGTCGTCGAACGCGAGCTTGAGTTCGGCGGTGAATGGCCAACCCGCCTTCGAGCGAAAGCCTTCGAGGGGACCTATTCGCTTGTCGGTCAAAAACTTCTCGACCTCGTCGAGCTCGAACGCGCGGCTGCCGGGAATTTTGCTGATCGAGAAGCCGCAGCCCTCGGCGGCACCCGCCTTGCCGCTGCAAGCGAAGCGGCGGTAGTTCTCCTTCACCACGCCGCCGCAGTTCGGACACGCCGTTTTCAGCGTCGCGTAGTCGCCGGGGATCGTGTCGCGGTCGTACTCCTTGGCCTTCTTGACGATGCGCTCGGTCATCGCCGCGATCTCGGCCATGAAAGTCTCGCGTTGCAGTTTGCCCTTCTCCATCTCGGCGAGCTGGTACTCCCAGTTGCCGGTGAGTTCGGGCTTGGTCAGGTCTTCGATGCCCAGGCCGCGCAGGAGCGTCATGAGCTGGAAGGCCTTCGCGCCCGGCACCAGATCGCGGCCGTCGCGGTGGATGTACTTCTCGTAGATCAGGCCCTCGATCGTGGCCGCGCGCGTCGCCGGTGTGCCCAGGC
>JANMWQ010000005.1:0-4098 GCA_031394085.1 Rhizobacter sp.
CGCGTATTCGGTCTCGACGCGTTGGCGGTGGAACAGGTGGTACTGCGGCTGCTCCATCACCGGCTTGTGCAGGTGGTGGCGGTCGGCGATGTCCCAGGCGGCGCGGATCTCGGCGGCGCTCCATTCGCTCGTGCCCCAGTAGAGCGCCTTGCCTTGCGTGATCATGTCGCTCATCGCGTGCACGGTCTCTTCTATCGGCGTCGCCGGATCGGGCCGGTGGCAGTAGACGAGGTCGATGAAGTCGAGGCCCATGCGCGCGAGCGAGCCGTCGATCGCCTGCATCAGGTACTTGCGGTTGAGCGTGTTGCGGCGGTTGATCTGGTCGCCGCTGCCGTCGTCGATGCCCCAGATGAATTTGGTCGACACGATGTAGTTGAGCCGCGGCCACTTCAGCGCCTTGAAGGCCTGGCCCATCACGACCTCGCTCTCGCCGCCGGCGTAGATCTCGGCGTTGTCGAAGAAGTTGACGCCGGAGTCGAACGCGGCCGCCAGCATCTCTGTGGCGGCACCGGTGTCGACCTGGTTGTGGTACGTGACCCATGAGCCGAGCGACAGCTCGCTCACCTGCAGGCCGCTGCGGCCCAAACGTCGGTATTGCATGTTGGTCTTTCGGTTCTTGTCGAAGAACACGGAGAGTAGCCCAACGCTGTGTCGGCTGCTGCGGCACTCCGCGAGGCTACAGTTCGCGCATGGCTTCCTCTGTCGCTTCTTTTGTTGCTTCTTCTGTGTTCAGCGAGCGGCGTGCACGCCTGGCGCAATCGTTGCGCGCAGCTGGCGGCGGCGTGGCCGTGATCGCGACCGCGCCCGAACGGCAGCGCAACAGCGACAACGACCATCCGTTTCGCCATGACAGCACCTTCCATTACCTGACCGGCTTCGACGAGCCCGGCGCATGGCTGGTGCTGCACGCGAGCGGCGTGTCCGCGCTCGGCTGCCACGCCAGCAACCCTGAGATGGAGATCTGGCACGGCCGGCGGCTCGGCGTCGATGCCGCGCCCGCCGCGCTCGGCGTCGATGCCGCGTTCGATGTCGACACGCTCGACGCCGCGGTGCTCGCGCGCCTGGGCGGCGCGCCAGCCGTATGGTTCCCGTTCGGCGCCGGCACCGAGGTCGCGCGCCGTGTCGAAGGCTGGTTGACCACGTTGCGCGGCCGCGCGCGCGCCGGCATCGAAGCCCCGGCGATGCAGCGCGACCTGTCACCGCTGGTCGACGACATGCGCCTCGTCAAAGACGCCAGCGAACTCGCGACGATGCGCCGCGCCGCGCAGATCAGCGCCGACGCCCATGCGCGTGCGATGCGCTTTTGCGGCGCACGTTTCCACGCGGCGCCGAACGGCACGGTGCGCGAATACGAAATCGAGGCCGAGCTGCTGCACGAGTTTCGCCGCCGCGGCGCGCAGAGCCCGGCGTATCCGAGCATCGTCGCGGCGGGCGCGAACGCCTGCGTATTGCACTACGCCGCGAGCGATGCCGAATTGCGCGCCGGCGAGCTCTGCCTGAACGACGCCGGCTGCGCGCTCGACGGCTACGCCAGCGACATCACCCGCACTTTCCCCGCCGACGGCCGCTTCACGCCGGCGCAGCGCGAGCTCTACGAGACCGTGCTCACCGCGCAGCAGGCCGCGGCCGACGCCACCCGCCCCGGCGCGCGCCAGCGCGATGCGCACCATGCGGCGGTGCGGGTGCTGACGCAAGGCATGCTCGACGCGGGCCTGCTCGATCGCAACGCCGTCGGCAATGTCGACGACGCTGTTCACTCGAGCGCCTACCGCCAGTTCTACATGCACGGCACCGGCCACTGGCTCGGGCGCGACGTGCACGATGTCGGCGAGTACCTCTCGCTCGGCGAAGCGCCCGGGCCGCAGATCGACGGCACGGGCCGCGCAGTCGTCACCAAGCCGTCGCGCGTGCTGCAGCCCGGCATGGTCGTGACGCTCGAGCCGGGCCTCTACGTGCGGCCCGCGGCCGGCGTGCCGGAGCGCTTCTGGCACATCGGCATCCGCATCGAAGACGACGCGGTCGTGACCGAATCGGGCTGCGAGCTGATCAGCCGCGGCGTGCCGGTGGCGGCGAGCGAGATCGAGGCGTTGATGCGGGCAGGTCGAACGTCTCAAGCTTGAGCGGCAGCGGTCGATAGACCGGGTGACCCGCCGCATCCGCGGCCACACCTGCCGTTTCCGACACCATGCTCAACCGCCTCAGCTTCAACCAGAAGAACGCTTTGATGATGGCCAGCGCCATCGCCGGTATCGCCCTCGTGTGCGGCCTCTCGGTCTGGCAGACCCGCAACGAGATCGTCCAGGGCAGGCAGGCGGCGCTGCGCACCGCGGTGCAGGCCGCCCAGTCGATCGTGGTCGCCTTCCAGGCGCGCGCGGCGGCCGGCTCGATGCCCGAGGCCGATGCCAAAAAGGCAGCGCGCGAAGCGCTGCGGCCGGCCCGCTACGGCAACGGCAGCGACTACTTTTTCATGTACACGATGGACGGCGAAGGCGTGTTGCACCCCTTCAAGCCCGAGTGGGAAGGCCAGCCGATGCTCGGCAAGGTCAAAGACCCTTTGGGCCTGGACATCATCAAGGCCATGACCGACGGGCTGCGCGCCAGCAAGGACGGGGCGGCCTTCGTCGACACCCGGTTCCCGCGCCCCGGCAGCACCGAGCCGGTGCCCAAGCTGCTGCTCGCCATGGCCGTCCCCGGCTGGAACTGGATGATCGGCTCGGGCGTGTACGTGGACGACGTGAACGCCCAGGTGCGCGCCGCGTTGCTGCATCAACTGCTCACCGGCCTGGCCGTGCTGTGCGCGATCGTCGGCATCTCCTGGACCGTGAAGCGCAGCGTGTTCGCACAACTCGGCGGTGACCCGCAGAAGGCGATGGACGCGATGACCGAGGTGGCCGGCGGCAACCTCGCCATCGACCTCGGCCACGCGCCGAGCGGCAGCCTGCTCGACGGCTTGAAGCGCATGGTCGACTCGATGCGCACGACGCTGGTCGAGGTGCGCAACTCGACCGACAGCATCGGCACCGCCAGCAGCGAGATCGCGACCGGCAATCAAGACCTCTCGGCGCGCACCGAGCAAACCGCGTCGAACCTGCAGCAGGCCGCGTCGTCGATGGAGCAGCTCACCGTGACCGTCAGGCAATCGGCCGATTCGGCCCGCCAAGCCGACCAGCTCGCCAGGTCGGCCGCCGACGTGGCCGCGCGCGGCGGCGCTGTCGTGTCGCAAGTGGTCACGACGATGAACGACATCAACGCCAGCTCGAAGCGAATCGCCGACATCATCGGCGTGATCGACGGCATCGCGTTCCAGACCAACATCCTCGCGCTGAATGCCGCAGTGGAGGCGGCGCGCGCCGGCGAGCAGGGCCGCGGCTTCGCGGTCGTCGCCTCCGAAGTGCGCAGCCTCGCGCAGCGCAGCGCCGAAGCAGCGAAGGAAATCAAGGGGTTGATCGGCGCCTCGGTCGAGAAGGTCGAAGGCGGCTCGCGGCTGGTGGCCGATGCGGGTGCGACGATGACCGAGATCGTCGGCTCGGTGAAGCGCGTGTCGGACATCATTGCCGAGATCACCGCCGCGGCCAACGAGCAGAGCCAGGGTATCAGCGAGGTCAACGGTTCGGTCACGCAGCTCGATCAGATGACACAGCAGAACGCGGCGCTGGTCGAGCAATCGGCGGCAGCCGCCGAGAGCCTGCGCGAGCAGGCGGCGCGGCTCTCGACCGTGGTCGGCACGTTCAGGCTCGCCAAGGCCTGAGAGCGCGATGGCCTGAGCGTTTTTCGAGTTGACTCCCTCTCCCTCGGGAGAGGGTTGGGGTGTGGGCTCGCGAAGCGAGACTGTCGCCGGCGCCACCCCTCACCCCAGCCCTCTCCCCAAGGAGGCGAGGGAGCAATTCGAGAGCAATTGCCAAAAAAACTTTCTGACTTCGAGGCGATCAGGGTCGATCTTGACGCAGCCTACGCGCCGCCGCGGCGCCGGCACGCGTGCCTTGGTACAGCGCCTCCTCGAACACCGAATAGGCCGAGAGGTCGCTGTGCGCGAAGTGGATGCGGCCGTGGCGCGTGGCCTTCGGTTCGGCCAGCGCGCGCAGCGCGGCGCTGCTGCGC
>JANMWQ010000593.1:0-1532 GCA_031394085.1 Rhizobacter sp.
GTGAACTTGAAGCAGTCGCCGGTCTCGTCGCCGGGCAGCAGCAGACCGCCGACGAACTTGTCGCGCACGTTCGCGAGCGCGGGCTCGTGGCGGATGCAGCCTTCGCGGTCGAGCAGCTCGAAACCGACGCCGTAGCGCTCGAGGATCGCGATGTCGGCGGCCGTGCCGTCGAGCTGGTCTTGCGTGCGAAACAGTTGCAACGTGCCCTGCGTGCGCTCGTCATAGCGGATGCCGGTTTCGGCCCGCAGCGCCTTCAGGCAATCGCGGCTGTACTCGGCCAGGCGCACCATGCGGCCCTTGTTGAGCTCGTAGCGCGCGGCCGTGCAGTTGCGCAGCATGGCAACACCCCAGCGCACCAGGTTGAGGTCGATGGTGGGGCGGATCACCAGCGGCCGGTGCTGCATCAGCAGCCACTTGATCGCCTTGATCGGCACGCCGGGCCCGGCCCACGGTGCCGAGTAGCCGGGCGAGACCTCGCCGGCATTGCCATAGCTGGTTTCCAACGCCGCCGCGGGCTGGCGGTCGATCACCGTCACCTCGTGGCCCGCCAGCGCGAGCTGGTAGGCCACTGATACACCGATCACACCACTGCCGAGAACCAACACCTTCATCGTCATGCTCCACGCACCCTTCGTGCCCGGCGCAGTGTACGGGCGCGCATGATGACGGGTCGTCCCGGTGACGTGAAGACCCGATCGGCACGATCACGAGCCGCCGCGGCTTCAGGGAAAATGCAGCCGTGCAACTAGAAGGAGAACCATGTCAGTCGCCCCGAACTACGTCGTCCCCGCCGCCTTCACCGACCCCACCGCCGCGCTCGCCCAGGTGCGCGCGATCTACGACGGCAGCGTGCTGCACCTGCGTGGCGCGCTGCAATCGTTCGTCGCGGGCGACAGCGGGGCCGAGCACGTGCGTGCCTGTTATCCGTTCGTGCGCGTGCGCACCGACACGGTCGCGCGCGCCGACTCGCGCCTGAGCTACGGTTTCGTCGCCGGCCCCGGCACCTTCGAGACCACGTTGACACGGCCCGACCTGTTCGCGAGCTACTACCTCGAACAGTTCCGCCTGCTGCTGAAGAACCACCATGTGTCGCTCGAGGTCGGCACGAGTTCGCACCCGATCCCGGTGCATTTCTCGCTCGCCGACAACGACCACATCGAAGGCAACCTGACGGCCGAACGTCGCCTGCTGATGCGCGACCGCTTCGACCTGCCCGACCTGAACGCGATGGACGACGGCATCGCCAACGGCACGCGCGAGACCGCTCCGGGCGAGGCGCAGCCGCTGGCGTTGTTCACCGCGCCGCGGGTCGACTATTCGCTGCACCGGCTGCGCCACTACACCGGCACCGGGCCCGAGCACTTCCAGAACTTCGTGCTGTTCACGAACTACCAGTTCTACATCGACGAGTTCGTGCGGCTCGGGCACGAGACGATGGCCAGCGAAGCACGCACGCAAGACTACGTCGCGTTCGTGGAGCCGGGCAACGTCATCACGCGCCGCAAGGGCCTGCCCGCGCGACCCGGCGACGA
>JANMWQ010000094.1:0-2763 GCA_031394085.1 Rhizobacter sp.
CTTGACCTGGCCCTGCTCCAACACCACCAGTTCGCCGTCGCGGGTGACGACCGCGGCAAAGCGGCCATCGCTGCCGACGCCGGCGCTGAGCTTGGCACCAGCGCTGCCTCGCCAGACCTCGCGGCCCGTGTCGGCCTCGAGCGCCATCACGGTGCCGTCATTGCCTGCCACGGTGAAGATGCCGCGTGTCACTGCGATCGCCAGTGGAAATTGCACGCCGTCGACACGCTGCGTCCAGGCGACAGTGGCGGCGATCTTCGGCGTCAACGCTTCGAGCGGCTGCGGGTCGGGCTTGGCGCGGCTTGCACAGCCCGCCACCATCGCCACCATCGCGAGCGCGAACGCAGCGAGCAGGATACGCGAGCGACGGGCGATCATTTCGGCGCCTCGGCGGCCTTTGCCGCGTCGGTTGGCGCGGCGCCGAGCGCAGTCAGCTTGGCGTCGATCAGGCGGCGGTAGTCGACCTTGGCGTCCATCACCTGCCAGGCCTTGCTGTACGCGGCCTTGGCTTCATCCTTCTTGCCTTGCGCGAGTAGCACGTCACCGCGTCGGTCGGCGACGAGCGCGGCGAAGTCAGGTGCCGTCGCGCCGTCGAGCTGCTTGAGCGCATCGTCGTATTTCTTTTGGTCGAGCAGGATGCCGGCGGCGCGCAGCTTCGCGATCGCCTGGTACTCCGGTTCGGCGGCATTCGCGCCGACCCAATTCAGCGTTCCGAGCGCGACATCGGCCTTGCCCTTTTCGACCTGAACCTTGGCCGCCATCAAGCCGCCTTGCTCGGTGAACGCAGTGCGCGGATAGCGCTCCTTCATGTCAGTGAAGACACGGCTCGCCTGGTCGACATCGCCGGCCTGCGCGGCCTTGTCGAGCTGGTCGAACATCGCGCTCGACTTGGATGCCTGTTCGCGCTGGTACCAGTTCCAGCCGTTCCACGCGGCAAACGCGCCGAGCACGGCGATCAGCAGCCAGGTCAACAGGTTGCCGTAGCGCTTCCAGAAGGCTTTCAACTGGTCGAGCTGCTCTTGTTCTTCGAGGTCGAGATGGGTGGCCATGGACAGGATTTTTCCGGTGAAGGCGGGATTATGCGGTGCGGAGTTCGGCGGCCCAGGCGCTGGCCTCGGCGAGCTTCGCGGTGCGCTGCGGCACCTCGGCATCGCGCAACGACTTGAGAGCGACTTCGCCGCGCGCGAGCTCATACGCGCAGAAGATCAGCGCGACTCTCGCGCCGCTCGCATCGGCACGCTTGAACTGGCTTTTCATGCTGCCCCAGGATTCGGCGCCGGCCGCGTGCATCTGCAGTTTGACGCCGACGGCGCGCAGCGCTTCGCAGGTGACCATCGCGATCGTCATCGCGTCGGCCGACGGCACGATCGCGTAGACATCGGGTGGGCTCGGCGGCGGCAGCACGCCGACCGCCTCCAGCAGCAGCAGCATGCGCTCGACGCCCATGCCCCAACCCACCGCCGGTGTCGGCTTGCCGCCGAGCTGCTCGAACAGGCCGTCGTAGCGCCCGCCGCCGCAGACCGTGCCTTGCGAACCGAGCTTGTCGGTAACCCACTCGAACACGGTCAGGTTGTAGTAGTCCATGCCGCGCACCAGGCGCGGATTCAGGCGGTACGCGAGGCCGGCTGCGTCGAGCACCGCGCGCACCGAATTCAGGTGCGCGAGCGAGGCCTCGCCGAGGAAATCCATCAGCTTCGGCGCGGCTTCGACCACGGCTTGCATCGCGGGGTTCTTGGTGTCGAGGATGCGCAGCGGATTGGTGTGCAGCCGGTGCTTTGCCTCTTCATCGAGTGCGTCGGCGTGCATCTCGAAGTGCGCGATCAGCGCGGCGCGGTGCGCCATGCGCTCGGCTGGCTGGCCCAGGCTGTTGAGCTCGAGCCGCACGTCACCGTCGCTCAGACCCAGATCGCGCCACAGCGCGCGGCACATCAGTATCTGCTCGGCATCGACGTCCGGCCCTGCGAAGCCGAGCGCCTCGACGTCGATTTGGTGGAACTGCCGGTAGCGGCCCTTCTGCGGCCGCTCATGGCGAAACACCGCGCCGGTCGCCCAGATGCGCAGCGGGCCGTTGTACAGCGCGTTGTGTTCGATCATCGCGCGCACGATGCCGGCGGTGTGCTCGGGGCGCAGCGTCAGCTTGTCGCCGTTCATCGCATCCTCGAACGAGTACATCTCCTTCTCGACGATGTCGGTGACCTCGCCGATGCCGCGCACGAACAGCGCAGTCGGCTCAACGATCGGCGTGCGCAAGTTGGCGTAGGCGTAGCGCGCCATCAGCGCGCGCACTCTGGCCTCGAACCATTCCCAGCGCGTCGATTCGGGCGGCAGGATGTCGTTCATGCCTTTGACGGCGCGCAGTGATTCAGTCATGTGCAGAGGGGAGTGAGCTTTACCGCAGAGGCGCAGAGAACGCAAAGTTTCGCAGAGGAATTCAATGACTTTTCTCTGCGTTCCTCTGCGCTCTCCGCGCCTCTGCGGTGAGTCTTTATGGCGTCAATGCGACGCCACCGTGGCCCCGAAGCGCTTGTCGATGTAGCGCTCGACCAGCGCATGGAACTCGTTCGCGATGTTGTCGCCGCGCAGCGTCAGCGCCTTCTCACCGTCGATGAAGACCGGCGCAGCCGGCGCTTCGCCGTTGCCAGGCAGGCTGATGCCGATGTCGGCGTGCTTGCTCTCGCCCGGGCCGTTGACGATGCAGCCCATCACCGCAACCTTCATCTTTTCGACGCCGGGGTACTTCACCTTCCAGACCGGCATCTGCGC
>JANMWQ010000132.1:0-3390 GCA_031394085.1 Rhizobacter sp.
CCCAATGCGCGCTGGCCGCGAGGGTCAGGTCAGCGGCGATCAGCAAGCCCATGCCGCATCCGAGCATCCCGAAGTGACCGACGCGGTCAGACAGCCGGCCCAGCGGATAGGCCGACAACGCGTAGACCGCGTTCATCGCCACCATCACGAGTGGCACCAGCGCGAGCGACATCCCGCTTTGCATCGTGCGCACCACAAGGAACGCTGCACTGAACCGCGCCAGCGTGAAGACACCACCGATGGCGACCACCCACCAGTACGTGCCATCGAGGCGCCGCAGCGAAACACGCGAGATGGGATTCACGCGGCGCGTGTTGGCGGGAGCCGCAGGCTCGTTGACGCCGAACAGCAACAGCAGCACTGCCAGCCCGCCGGGAATCACCGCGACCCAGAACACGGCGCGAAAGTCGTTCGCCCACAGCAGCATCAGGCCGACCGCCAGCAAGGGTCCGACGAAAGCGCCGACCGTGTCGAGTGACTGCCGCAACCCGAAAGCTGCGCCGCGCAGATGCGCGGGTGCGAGATCGGCCACGAGGGCATCGCGCGGCGCCCCGCGGATGCCTTTGCCGAGCCGGTCGACCAGGCGCGCCGCGACGATCAGGCCGATGCCGCCAGCCAGCGCGAACAAGGGCTTGCTGAGCGCTCCGAGCGCATAGCCGAAAACGGCCAGGCCCTTGCGGCGCCCGAGGTAGTCGCTCAAGGAGCCCGAGAAGACCTTGACGATCAGCGCCGTGGCCTCGGCCAGGCCCTCGATCAGCCCGACCATCAGCGCACTGGCGCCCAGCGTCGTGACCATGAACATCGGCAGCAGGCTGTGGATCATCTCGGAGGAAATGTCCATGAACATGCTGACGAAGCCCAGCACCCAGATGGCGCCGGGCAGGGCTCGGTCAGAACGCAGCGTGGCGGGTTCCATCTGCACGAGTCTACGGCGCACGATGCGGCCGGATAATCGTCGAGATGCAATTGCTGATCCCCTTCGCATCCGCCCAGTCCGATGCCGTCTCGCATGTGCTGCGCGATCTTCCGCTGCCGAACCTGTCGCACTTGCTCGCGCGCCTCACGCTCACTCAGCGCGATGATGCAGACGCCCACACGCTATCACCCCCGCACGAACGCGCGCTCGGTGCTGCAGTGGCTTGGCAGGGCGCCGATGGCTGCTTTCCGTTCGC
The DNA here is from genome assembly GCA_031394085.1 of Rhizobacter sp. Taxonomy (GTDB): domain Bacteria; phylum Pseudomonadota; class Gammaproteobacteria; order Burkholderiales; family Burkholderiaceae_C; genus LMDS01. The sequence continues at coordinate 1,173 of JANMWQ010000132.1, forward strand.
GGCGCAGGCGGCCGTTCGCGACGGCATCGAGGTCGGCGACTTCGCGTGGGGCCTGGTCACGCCGAGCCACTGGCATGTCGGCACCAACCACGTGACGCTGGCCGACCCCGCGGCACTGAACCTGACCGACGCCGAATCGCGCGCCGCATTCGAGGCGGTGCGCGAGCTGTTCGAGAGCGAGGGCTTTCGCTTCGAGTGGGGCGCGGCCTCGCGCTGGTACGCGGCGCACGAAAGCCTCGTCGACCTGCCTTGCGCCTCGCTCGATCGCGTGATCGGCCGCAACGTCGAACTCTGGATGCGTGGCAGCGAGGCGCGCAGCACGGCCGCCAAGCTGGTGCGTCGGCTGCAGAGCGAGTTGCAATTGCTGCTCTACCCGCATGCGCTGAACGACGAGCGCGAACAGCGCGGCGCGCTGACGCTGAACTCTTTCTGGCTCAGCGGCTGCGGCCGTGCGCAACCGGAAGAAGGCACGCCGCCGCGCGTCGACGACTCGTTGCGCGCGCCGTTGCTCGCCGAGGATTGGGCGGCGTGGGCCGATGCGTGGCGTGCACTCGATGCCGGCGCAATGGCCGAACTTTTAGCCGCTTCTCGCTCGGGCGAGTCGGTCGCGTTGACGCTGTGCGGCGAGCGTGGCGCGCATCGCTCCGAGACCGCGCCGCAATCGCTTTGGCAAAAACTCGGCAGCCGATTCAATTTGCCCGAAACGCACACCGTGCTCGAGGCGCTCTGATGAGCGCCCACGCACCCACGATCAAGCTGCGCGATCCGCCGCCGCGCGCCGTCTGGGCGCTCGAACAAGCGGGCGTGCCGCCGCTGCTCGCGCGCCTGTTCGCCGGCCGCGGTGTGCGCACGCAAGACGAGCTCGACGACGGCCTCGCGCGCCTGCTGCCGCCCGCCGATTTGCTCGGCGCCAAGGCAGCGGCTCGGTTCCTCGCCGACGCGATCGCGCAGCAGCGCCGCATCTGCGTGGTCGCCGACTACGACTGCGACGGCGCGACCGCCTGCGCTGTCGCGTTGCGCGGTCTCGCGCTGCTCGGCGCGGCACCCGAGACGCTGCACTACGTCGTGCCCGACCGCGCGATCCACGGCTACGGGCTCACGCCGGCGATCGTCGATCTCGCGTGCGCAAAAAGCGCCGATGTGCTGCTGACAGTCGACAACGGCATCGCAAGCCTGCAAGGCGTGGCGCATGCACGCGCGCTCGGCATCGACGTGGTCGTGACCGATCACCACCTGCCCGCGCTGGTCGGCGATTGCGTCGTGCTGCCCGACGCGAACGTGATCGTGAACCCGAACCAGCCCGACTGCGGCTTCGGCAGCAAGAACCTCGCGGGCGTCGGCGTGATCTTCTACGTGCTGCTCGCGCTGCGCGCCGAGTTGCGCGAGCGCGGTGTGTTCGCTGCGCAAACGACGGCGAGCGGGGGCGACTTATTGCCCGTTCAACCGCAGCCCCTTCAACCGCGGCTCGACACCTTGCTCGACCTCGTCGCGCTCGGCACCGTCGCCGACGTGGTCCGGCTCGACGCCAACAACCGCCGCCTGGTCGCGCAGGGCCTGCGCCGCATCCGCGCCGGGCAGATGCAACCGGGCGTGGCCGCGCTGTTCGCGGTGGCCGCGCGCGATGCGCGGCGTGCAAGTGGCTTCGACTTCGGCTTCGCGCTCGGCCCGCGCATCAACGCCGCGGGGCGCCTGTCGGACATGACGCTCGGCATCGAATGCCTGCTGACCGACGACCCGGCGCGTGCCGCCGAGCTGGCCAAGCTGCTCGACACGATCAACCGGGAGCGCCGCGATGTGGAGTCGGGCATGCGCGAGCAGGCCGAAGCGATGCTGGAGCGGCTGCTGCAGGCCGACGACGCGGCGCCGATCAACGTGCCCTCGGCCCTGGCGATCTTCGACGAAGGCTTCCACGAAGGCGTGGTCGGTATCGTCGCCTCGCGCCTGAAAGACCGCGTGCACCGCCCGACCTTCGTGTTCGCGCGCGGGCAAGACGGCCTGCTCAAAGGCTCGGGCCGCTCGATCGCCGGCTTTCATTTGCGCGACGCGCTCGACCTGCTCAGCAAGCGCCACCCCGAGGTGCTGGTGCGCTTCGGCGGGCATGCGATGGCGGCGGGCTGCACGCTCGCCGATGCGCTTTTCGCGACCTTCGATGCCGCGTTTCAGCGCGTCGCGAGCGAATGGCTCGACGCGGCCACGCTGTCGCGCACGTTGCTTGCCG
>JANMWQ010000135.1:0-2577 GCA_031394085.1 Rhizobacter sp.
GGCGAAGCGTCTTCGAGCCGATCACCGTAGCGCGTGTCGCCGAGGTAGCTGGCCCACTCCGGGAAGCGCTGCATCTGCGCCTCCCAGCGCGCGTCGAAGAGCGCGTGCAGGCGCTGCGTGTCGGTCTGTGTTTGCGCCTGCGTCTGCGCCGGTTCGGCGGCGGCCGCGGCCGGTGCGCTCGTGACGCACAGCAGCGCTGCGCTGCCCGATGCAGCCAGCCAACGGCGCCGTGTCGTGTCGATCGATGTCATGAAGTTCCTTGGGTCCAAACGAAGGGGCGCGGGCGCGTGCGGCACACTGCCGCACACGATGACCGAATCTCGACGACTCTCAGGCATGGCATTCGCCCTCGCCGCCGGCCTGATGTGGGGGCTGGTGTTCGTCGGCCCGCTGCTGCTGCCGGAGTATCCCGCGACACTGCAGTCGTTCGGCCGCTACCTCGCGTTCGGGCTGATCGCGTTGCCACTCGCGTGGCTGGATCGGCACAAGCTCGCGCAGCTCTCGAAGGCCGATTGGGTTGAAGCGCTCAAGCTCGCACTCGTCGGCAACATCGTCTACTACCTGTTCCTCGCGAGCGCGATCCAGCGCGCTGGCGGACCGCTGCCGACGATGGTCATCGGCACCCTGCCGGTTGTGATCGCGATCACCTCGAAGCTGCGGCGTGCCGGCACCGGCGCGCGCGTCGAAGCGCCGCTCGCATGGTCGAAATTGCTGCCGTCGCTGGCGCTGATCGGCGTAGGCATCGCACTCGTCAACAACGACGAGCTGCAGCACCTCAAGGCCGACCCGCAAGCCGACCTCACGCGTTATGCGATCGGTGGCCTGCTCGCCGTCGGTGCGGTCGCCTGCTGGACCTGGTACCCGATCCGCAACGCCGAGTGGCTGCGTGCCCACCCCGACCGCAGCCCGCGCGGCTGGGCCACCGCGCAGGGGCTGATGACCTTGCCGCTGGCGCTCGTCGGCTACGCGCTCACCTGGGGCTGGAACACCGCGAGCGGCAACCCGTTCGAGATGCCGTTCGGCCCGCGCGCGGCCGACTTTCTGCTGCTGATGTTCGCGATCGGCCTGTTCGCGTCATGGCTCGGCACGCTGTGCTGGAACGAAGCCAGCCAGCGCCTGCCGCCGACGCTCGCGGGCCAGTTGATCGTGTTCGAGACGCTGGCCGCGCTCAGCTACGCGTTCATGTTGCGCAAGCAGTGGCCGCAGGTCGAGACGCTGATCGGTGTGGCGCTGTTGATCGCCGGCGTGGTCTGGGCGGTGCGCACGCAGCCCCCTGAGGCGGGTGCCGAGTCGCATCCCAATTGAGCTGATCTACCGCAGCGGCTTAAATGGGATACATGCCGTGCTCGATCGAATGCAGAAGGGCCGCACGAACCAAGCTTGGGCACCCACACCACATGTATCCTCAGTCTCTTTACGCAAAAGGATCGAGATGGCACTGGCAAAGAAGAAGCGCGTTGGCAAGAGAACGATTTCTGCCAAACAAGTCAGAAAAACGGCAAGTGGCAGAAAACGCCACAAGTCCGACGGCACCCAGCCCCCGAAGACGGTGACGCCAACGTCGACGCCAGAGGCGTCCTGACTGCGCGGGCAAGCAGAGCGCGCCAAGCCGAAGCGGCTCGGTGGCGCCCGGGCTGCTAGAGCGATCTCGCGGCAGCTCCAACACCGGCTTCGAGTCTCACCTCACCGCAAATACGGCGCGTCCGGCAACTCGTTCGGATTGACCTCGCCCGGCGCGAGCGCGAAGTGCTGGGCGAGCAGCGCATCGACCGCGTCGATCGCCTGGTTCAGCCCGGCCTCGAACTGACCGGCCTTGAACGCCGCGCTCATCGTCGCGGTGATGCGCTGCCACTCGGCCGCATCCACCTTCCGCGCCAAACCGCGGTCGGCCACGATCTCGATCGAATGCTCGGCGAGCAGCAGGTAGATCAGCACGCCGTTGTCGTACTCGGTGTCCCAGACACGCAGCTTGCCGAACATCATCACCGCGCGTTCGCGCACCTTCGCATCACGCCGTAAATAGCTGAACGGCAGGCCGGCCTCGATGCACACGCGAATCTCGCCGCTGTGGCGCAGCTCGCTCGCTGCGACGCGCGCCTGGATTCGTTCGAGTGCGCCGTCGCCGAGCAGGCGTTTCGCATCGGCTTCGTCGACGCTTCGGTGCTTGAACAATCGCATCCATCGGTTTGCCATCACCAGCTCCCCGACGCGCCGCCGCCGCCGAAATCACCACCGCCGCCGGAGCTGAACCCTCCGCCACCGCCACCGCCACTGCCGCCGAAGCCGCCACCGCCGCCACCCCAAATGATCGGCCCGCCGCTGCGGCCGCGGCCTCCACCGAGTCCACCGAGCATGCCGCCGCCCATGCCCATCACGCCGACGAGGAACAGCGCGACCAGCCCGGCGCCGCCGGCGAGCAGCGCGCTCGCGGTCAGCCACCAGGCGATGCCGCCGACCGCGCCGCCGGTGAGCACCGAGCCGAACTTGCGGCCGAACAGGCCGGTCAGCAGCGCACCGGCGATCGGCACACCGACGAACAAGAAGATCGCGAGGCTCTGGATGTCGAAGCCACCGAAC
>JANMWQ010000151.1:0-2718 GCA_031394085.1 Rhizobacter sp.
GGCGGCTTCAAGATGTGGACCGCGCTGCTCGCAATCATCACCTTCTCACTCTCGCTGCTCGGCACCTTCATCGTGCGCTCCGGCGTGCTGACCTCGGTGCACGCGTTCGCGAGCGACCCGACCCGCGGCGTCTTCATCCTCGGCTTTCTCGCGCTCGTGATCGGCGGCTCGCTGGTGCTGTTCGCATGGCGCGCGCCGCGCGTCGGCGCGGGCGGCGGCTTCGAGACCGTGTCGCGCGAATCGATGCTGCTGGCCAACAACGTGCTGCTGATCGTGGCCTGCGCGTCGGTGATGCTGGGCACGCTGTACCCGCTGGTGATCGACGCGCTCGGCCTCGGCAAGCTTTCGGTCGGGCCGCCCTATTTCAACGCGGTGTTCGTGCCGCTGATGGCGCCCGCGCTTTTTCTGATGGGCATCGGCCCGCTCACCCGCTGGCGCAAAGCAGCAGTGATCGATCTGGCGCTGCGGCTGCGCTGGGCGGCGGGCGTGAGCCTCGCCGCAGCGCTGCTCGCGCCGCTGCTTTTGGGCCACTGGACACCCATGATCGGCTTCGGCCTGCTGCTCGCCGCGTGGATCGCCAGCACCGTCGTGCTCAACCTCGTCACGCGCCTGCGCGAGCACCCGGCACCCGCCTGGTCGCAGCGCCTGCGCGCACAACCGGGCAGCTACTACGGCATGCTGCTCGCGCACTTCGGCATGGCCGTGTTCATCGTCGGCGTCACCGTGGTCGGCGGATTCGCGGTCGAAAAAGACGTGCGCATGGCGCCTGGCGACACCGTCGCGATCGACAGCTACGTGTTCAAGCTCGAAGGCCTCGCCGAGCGCCGCGGACCGAACTACCTGGCCGTGCGCGCGACGCTCAGCGTCACCGACAACGGTCGCCCGATCGGCGAACTCAACCCGGAGCGGCGCGTCTACACCGTCAGCCGCTCACCGATGACCGAGACTGCCATCGACCGCGGCTTCACGCGCGACCTCTATGTCGCGCTCGGCGATTCGGTGGGCGCGAACGCCTGGGGCATGCGCGTGTACTACAAGCCGTTCGTCGGCTGGATCTGGGGCGGCTGCGTGCTGATGGCGCTCGGCGGCCTGCTCGCGGTGATGGACCGTCGCTACCGCGCGGCGCGCCGCACCGCGAGCGACCCGGCGACCGTGCTCGCCAACAGCGCCCTGCCCGCGCGACCGGCGCTCGCAATGAAGGCGTCGCGGTGAAGCGGTACTACATTCCGCTCGGCGTGTTCGTCGTGATGCTCGGCTTTCTCGCGCTCGGCCTCACGCTCAAGCCACGCGAGCTGCCCTCGCCGCTGGTCGGCAAGCCGGCACCGGCGTTCGTGCTGCCGACGCTGAACTCGCCCGCCAGCTCGCTCTCGCCGCAAGACCTGCGCGGCAAGGTCTGGGTGCTCAACGTCTGGGCGTCGTGGTGCGTGGCCTGCCGCGACGAGCACGCCACGATGGTCGAGATGGCCAAGCTCCAACTCGTGCCGATCTACGGCCTGAACTACAAAGACCAGCGCGCCGACGCGCTCGGCTGGCTCGACCGTTTCGGCAACCCGTATGTGGCTTCGCTGTTCGACGCCGACGGTCTCGTCGGCATGGACTACGGCGTCTACGGCGTGCCCGAAACCTTCGTGATCGACAAGGCCGGCGTGATCCGGCGCAAGTTCATCGGGCCGGTCACGGCGCAAACGGTGCGCGACGAGATCGTGCCGCTGGTGGCGAGATTGAACTCATGAATTCCGCACTGCGAATGACGCTGACGCTGGTGTTCGCTGCTGCCGGCTTCGCTGCGCACGCGAACGAAGCCGCGCCGCTCGCCGCCGACCCCGTGCTCGAAGCGCGCGTGATGCGCGTGGCCGAAGAGTTGCGCTGCCTCGTGTGCCAGAACGAGACCATCGGCGCCTCGCAGGCCGACCTGGCGGTCGACCTGCGCAAGCAGATCCGCGCCAAGTTGAAGCTTGGCGAATCCGAAGCGCAGATTCTCGACTTCATGGTGCAGCGCTACGGCGAATTCGTGCGCTACCGGCCGGCGTTCAACCCGACGACCGCGCTGCTGTGGGTCGGCCCGTTCGCGCTGCTCGCGCTCGCCGCGTTCGTGCTCGCGACCAACATCCGGCGCCGCCGCCTCGACGCGCCGCCGCCCGAACTGAGCGAGGCCGAGTCGCTGCGCCTGGCCGAACTGCTGGGCAACGGCGCCGCGCGACCATGACGGTCTTCGCGATCGGCGTCGCCTGCCTCGTCGCCCTCGCTGCGTGGATGCTGATGCCCGCACGGCGGCCGGCGTTTCCACGCGCGGGCGCGGCATCGGCGCACCTCGGCATCCTCGGCGAGCAGCTCGCCGCGCTCGACCGCGAGCACGCAGAAGGGCAGATCGATGCGCAGCAGCACCGCACGGCGCGCAGCGAGCTGCAGCGCCGCGTGCTCGACGAATCGGGCGCTGACGACATCGCCATCGGGCCATCGCGTTCGCCGAAAATGCTGCTGCTGCTGGTCGGTCTCGCGGTGCCGCTGTTCGCGGTCGTGCTCTACGCCGCGATCGGCAACCCGGCCGGCCTGAGCACGCAGCCCGCGCCCGCGGTGACCCAGGCCGCGCCCGATGCCGAGGTCACGCCCGAAGCCGTGCAGGCGATGCTCGCGACGCTCGCGCAACGCCTGGAAAAACCTTCAGCCAACCCGGCCGCCGACCTGCAGGGCTGGACCATGCTCGCGCGTTCCTACGCC
>JANMWQ010000159.1:0-1900 GCA_031394085.1 Rhizobacter sp.
AACGCATCCACCGCCACCTGAGCCACGTTCACTCTTCCGCCGCGCATGGCGGCGGTCGTCAGCCCCGCCGCAAACCCTTGCAGAGAACTCCGTGCGACCGCCTGAACGTTGTTCCACATCCCCTGCGCGGCCTGGACATCTCCACCCCCCGACCCCATCGAGCCCAGCGCCTCGCCGACCAGCGCACCCGCCGCACCCCCGGCTGCCGCCGCGGCCACGCCGCGCCAGCTGAAGCTGCTTTGCAGGCCCGTTGCCACCGCGATGCCCTGCGATGCCGCGTTGCCGACCGCGGCGCGCACCGCCACGTTGGCGACGGCGTTGCTGGTGTTGACCACGCCGCTTCCCGCGAGGCCGCCCGCGACCGCCCCGCCGATGGCGCCCAGCGCGACCGCCTTCCAGTCGAAGCCGTCATAAAGACCGGTGGCGTTGCCGACGATTTGACCGGCCACCGCGCCAGCAGCCCCGCCGATGGCGCCGGCTGCGATCAACGATCCGGCGGTGTATGACGCGGTGCCTGCTGCAACCGCACTGCTGGCGGCGACACCAGTTGTAGTCACAGTGGCTCCGGCGGCCGTGGTCCCTACCGCTGTAGCGTAGTTGGCCAGGTAATACTGCTGCGTGACCACCGCGACAACGACGATGACGATGACCACGAGGATCGCCCCGAGCCCCCCGCAGTCATTCCCGTTGTTCGGCGCCGGCATGTTCGGCGTCGTGTCGCCGGTGATCTTGCTCGGGTCGTAGGGCTTGAAGCTGTCGGCGCCGTTGTGCACCGTGCCGACCTTGTTCGGGATGCTCAGCGTCTGCCCCACCCGCAGGTCGCCGTTGCTGGTCAAGCCGTTGGCCTCGGCCACGCGCCACCAGAGCTGCGCATCGCCGTACGCCCCGCGTGCGATGCTGCCCAGCGTGTCGCCGGCTTGCACCGTGTAGCTGCCCGGGCTCGCCGTCGGGTAGTTGCCGTTGATGGGCTGGTAGCCGAAACTGAAGTCCGCCAGCGGCTTGAAGTTGGGGTCGGCGTCGCCAACCCGGGGTGTGACCTCGTCGATGCCGACACCGTAGCGCCCGAGCACCTCGCCGCCCACCACCAACTCCCGTTCTGCACGACGTAGAGCGCCCGCCCGGCCGCGTCGACAGCACCCCGCCCAGCCTCTTCTATTGTCAGCACTCGCTTACCTGCAAAACTTTACGCAGCGGGGTGTGAGCTTCTCTCGCCCGGCAACAGGGCGATACCGGATCACGGTCAGCACTCCCCGGCACCGAGTGCTAATATCTGCGGAACTTGAAAGGATTCAGCGTGTCTGAACTCTCCATGAACCTGCCCATGAACACCGCTTCCGCCACCGCTGCCCTCAGCGTCCGCAACCCGTGGGCGATGGTGCCGTCGCTCGGCAACCTCGACGCCTACATCACGGCCGCGAACCGTGTGCCGCTGCTTACGCACGAAGAAGAAGTCGAGTTCGCGACCAAATTGCGCGCCACCGGCGACCTCGATTCCGCCGGCAAACTCGTGCTCTCGCACTTGCGCCTCGTGGTGTCGATCTCGCGCAAGTACCTCGGCTACGGCCTGCCGCACGGCGACCTGATCCAGGAAGGCAATGTCGGCCTGATGAAGGCCGTCAAACGCTTCGACCCCGACCAAGGCGTGCGCCTCGTCAGCTATGCGATGCACTGGATCAAGGCCGAGATTCACGAGTACATCCTGAAGAACTGGCGCATGGTCAAGGTCGCGACGACCAAGGCGCAGCGCAAGCTGTTTTTCAACCTTCGCTCGATGAAGCAGAGCATGAAGGACGAGGCTGAAGATGTCGACACGCATCGCACGACGCTGACCCAAAGCGAGGTTGACACGCTCGCGCGCACGCTCAACGTGAAGCGCGAGGAAGTGCTCGAAATGGAAACC
>JANMWQ010000209.1:0-2937 GCA_031394085.1 Rhizobacter sp.
GCGTACTTCAAGGGCGAAGGCGGCGACCCACTCGCGGTCGATGAACAAGGGCACGGCTGGTTTCCGACCGGTGATGTCGCCACGATCGACGCCGACGGCTACATGCACATCACCGACCGCAGCAAGGACGTGATCAAGTCCGGCGGCGAGTGGATCGGCTCGATCGACCTCGAGAACATCGCGATGGCGAACCCGAAAGTCGCGATGGCCGCATGCATCGCTGCCAGGCACGCGAAGTGGGACGAACGGCCGCTGCTGATCGTCGTCAAGAAGCCGAATTCCGATCTCACGCGCGACGAGCTGCTCGCGTTCTTCGAGGGCCGCATCGCCAAATGGTGGACGCCCGACGACGTGGTCTTCGTCGACGCGATCCCGCTGGGCGCGACCGGCAAGATGCTGAAGAACCGGTTGCGCGAGCAGTACGGCGATCAGTTGCTGAAACCGGTTTGACCGCTTGAGGCGCGGCATCTACGCACTTCTGGGCATCTTCGTCGTCGGCTATGCCGGCGTTTGCGCAGCGCTGTTCTTCTTTCAGCGCTCGCTCATCTATTTTCCGCAGCCCCGTTCGGTGACAGCCGCGGAGTCGACGATGCGCTTGCCTGTGGAGGGCGCGGAGCTCGTCGTTTCGGTCAGGCAGCATGCCGGCCCGAAAGCCATTGTCTATTTCGGTGGAAACGGGGAAGACGTCTCCGCCAACCTGCAAGCCTTCGACAAGTGGTTTCCCGAGCACGCCCTGTACCTGCTCCACTACAGAGGCTATGGCGGCAGCACGGGCGCGCCCACGGAGCAGGCCAATCACGGCGACGCCGCGGCCCTGTTCAGGAAAGTTCAGGCAGAGCACCCCGAGGTGACGGTCATCGGCCGCAGCTTGGGATCCGGTGTCGCAGTGCGGCTGGCGAGCGCGTACCCCGCGTCCGGCCTCGTGCTGGTCACGCCTTACGACAGCATCGAAGAAATCGCTGCCACTGCGTACCCTTACGTTCCCGTCAAATGGCTGCTGCAGGACACGTACCAGTCCGGCAAGTACGCGCCGGGCATCAAGATGAAAACGACGATCCTGGCGGCCGAGAACGATGAGGTGATTCCCCGCGCGAGCACCGAAAAACTCTTCGCGCGTTTCGCAAAGGGTGTGGCCTCGATGACGGTCATTCCAGGCGCGGGTCACAACACCATCGGCACGAAACCCGAGTACCGGTCTGCGCTGCAGGCGGCGCTGTGAGCCGTCACCGGGTCTTTGGTCGCGTGAGCGCAGCATGCACCTGGGCGCCCTGAACGCGGCCCTTGCCTTCGTCTGGTGGGGGCTGTTCCCGCTCTACTTTCGGATCGTCACCGACGTGCCGCCGGGCGAGGTGCTGGCGCACCGCATCGTCTGGTGCCTGCTGTTTCTCGCCGGCGTGCTCACGCTGCGTCGGCAATGGGGCTGGTTGCCGCAGGTGATGCACCAGCCCAAGGTGCTGACTGCGTTCACCGCGAGCGCGCTGCTGATCGCGGTGAACTGGTTGACCTACATCTGGTCGGTCAGCAACGACCACGTGGTCGACGCGAGCCTGGGCTACTTCATCACGCCGCTGTTCAACGTGCTGCTCGGCTACACGGTGTTGCACGAGCGGCCGCGGCGCGTGCAGTGGATCGCGCTGGCGATCGCCGCGCTCGGTGTCGCGTGGCTCACGGTGCAAACCGGCAAGGCGCCCTGGATCGCGCTCGTGCTGGGCATCAGCTTCGCCAGCTACGGGCTGCTGCGCAAGGTCGCGGTGCTCGGCCCGCTCGAAGGTCTGACGCTCGAGACGCTCGTGCTCGGCCCGCTGGCGCTGATCGCACTGGCGTGGTGGGCGCACGCCGGCACCGGCACGTTCCCGTCGAGCTCGCTCACGACCAACATCTGGCTGATCGCGCTCGGCCCGATCACCGCCGTGCCGTTGCTGCTGTTCGCCGCCGGCGCACGCAGCGTGTCGATGACGACGCTGGGGCTGCTGCAGTACATCGGCCCGACGATCCAGCTGGCCATCGGCGTGTGGGTGTTCAACGAAGCCTTCACGCAAGCGCGGCTGATCGGTTTCGCCTTCATCTGGCTCGCGCTGGTGGTGTACACGCTCGACAGCTGGAGAAATAGTGCCCCTCGACGAACGGGTACGTTCGTCGATTCCCCAAGGTGATGCGGGCCGGCCCGGCGCTCCCCCCGCCGATCAGCCGGCGACCGCTTCCGGCACCGCGCTGCGGATCAGGTGATCGAACGCGCCGAGCGCCGCTTTCGCGCCATCGCCGGTCGCGATGATGATTTGCTTGAACGGCACGGTCGTCACGTCGCCCGCCGCGAACACGCCCGGCAGCGACGTCTGGCCGCGGTTGTCGACGACGATCTCACCGTGGCGTGACAACTCCAGCGTGCCCTTGAGCCACTCCGAGTTCGGCACCAAGCCGATCTGCACGAACACGCCTTCGAGCTCGACGCGCTTCGATTCGCCGTTCGCACGGTCGGTGTAGGTCAGGCCGTTGACCTTGCCGTCGACGCCGGTGATCTCGGTCGTCTGCGCCTGCGTGTGGATCACGACGTTCTTCAGGCTCTTCAGCTTGCTGACCAGCACCGCGTCGGCACGCAACTGGTCGCCGAATTCGAGCAGCGTGACATGGCCGACGATGCCGGCCAGATCGATCGCCGCCTCGACGCCCGAGTTACCGCCGCCGATCACCGCCACGCGTTTGCCCTTGAACAGCGGACCGTCGCAGTGCGGGCAGTAGGCCACGCCCTTGTTGCGGTAGAGCTGCTCGCCCGGCACGTTGACTTCGCGCCAGCGCGCGCCGGTCGACAGGATCACGGTCTTGCTGTGCAACGTCGCGCCGTTGGCGAGTTGCACGCCGACGAGACCGCCCTGCGCCGCCGCCGGGATCAACTTCTCGGCGCGCTGCAGGTTGAGGATTTCGACGTCGTACTGCTTCGCG
>JANMWQ010000215.1:0-2305 GCA_031394085.1 Rhizobacter sp.
CGCGTCGAAATCGTCGCGCCGCATGAAGACTTCACCGCGCACTTCGATCACGGCGGCGTTCAATGCATCGGCGCCGCGCAGCCGCTTCGGCACGGTCGCGATCATGCGCACGGTGTGGGTCACGTCCTCGCCGGTCTCGCCGTCGCCGCGAGTGGCGGCCTGCACCAGCTCGCCGTGCTCGTAGCGCAGGTTGATCGCCAGGCCGTCGAACTTGAGCTCGGCGTGGTAGGCCAGAGGCGGCGCGTCGTCGGCCAAGCCGAGCGCCTTGCGCACGCGGACATCGAATTTTTCGGCGCCGGCCGGCGTGGTGTCGGTCTCGGTGTGGATCGACAGCATCGGCACTTGGTGCTTCACGGGCATCAAGCCGTCGAGCACCGCGCCGATCACGCGCTGCGTCGGCGAATCGGCGGTCGACAGCTCGGGGTGCGCGGCTTCGATCGCCTGCAGTTCCTGGAACAGCTCGTCGTACGCGGCGTCGGGAATTTGCGGCGCATCGAGCGTGTAGTACAGGTGTGCGTGGTGCTGCAACTGTTCGCGCAGCGCGGCGGCGCGTTGGAGGGTGGCTTTGTCGGGCATGGCCCGAAGTTTAGACAGGCCGGCGCGAGAAAGGGCGCTGCCGGTTCAGCCGCGTCAGCTGAACAGCCGCCGCGCCGCCGCGGTGCCGGCCGCCAGGTCACGGCCTTCGAGCGCGGCGTACAGCTGGCCGAGCTCGTGGCCGATCGCCGCGAAACTCTCACTGCCGAGCTGGCGGTCGTGGTCGTCGACGACGCTCGCGTCCATGCCTTGCGCGAGCGCCTGCGCACTCGCCTGCCAGGCTTTGAACGGCTCGGCCTTCGGGTCGGTCTGCGGCACGTCGAAGCTCAAGGTCACGTCACGCACGGCGGCGAGGTTCGGGTCATCGGCGAGCGCGGCCTGAGAGTCGAACGTGAGCGTCAGCACCGGCGGCGCGCCGTCTTCGGCCGCAGGCAACACGAGCCGGCCCGGCACCACACCGGGCACGAAGCCGTGGCGGCTCGCATGCTGCTGGATGTAGCCGACGCTCCAGGCGGCCTCGCGGGCGCGCAGGTGCACCGCGAGCTGCGCATCGTGCGCCACGGCGAAGTGATCGAGCTCGCGCGCACCGGCCACCGCTTCGAGCATGTCGGGGAAATCGGCCATCGCACCGATCGCGTCGGCGAAGGCCTGCACCTTCTGCACGAACTCGGAGTATTCGATCTCGTTCAACGCGCCGGTCCGGTTCGCGAGTTGCACGCCGGCCTGAAACTCGCCGTAGCGCTGGTCCAGCGTCGGCGCCTCCCACTCGCCGGATTCGCTGTTCAGGCCTTCGATCATGAAGGGCTTGCCACCCGCGCGGCGCGTGGGCGGCAGGTGCGCGATGACCTGCGCACCGCTGACCGGCGCATCGACGCGCAAGGTGGCGATCGAGTCGATCAAGGCGTCGAGCTTCGGGCTGACGCGCCGGCTCGCGCGGCGCTCGGGGGCCGGCTCGTGCAGCGCGGCGAGCGTGGCGGCCTCGCCTGCTCCGGCGGGCGCTGCGCCGCCATCCATCACAGGCTCGCGTGGCTCGGTGCGCTCGGGCGCCATCTCGGCGCGCGTCGGCCCGGCCTTGCGCGCCTGCCACGCGCCGTGCGCGATCACGCCGGCGAGCACGACGCCACCGAGGGATGCGAGGGCGATCGTGAGGGTGTTGCTCATCGTCTTTTCATTGGCAAACGCGCTGTCAGGCCGCTTCGGCGAGGCTGACGGCGCTGTCCATGTCGACCGTGACGATGCGCGAAACGCCCTGCTCCTGCATCGTCACGCCGATCAACTGCTCGGCCATCTCCATCGCGATCTTGTTGTGGCTGATGAACAGGAACTGCGTGGAGAGCGCCATCTGCTTAACGAGCTTGGCGTAGCGCTCGGTGTTGGCGTCGTCGAGCGGCGCGTCGACCTCGTCGAGCAAGCAAAACGGCGCCGGGTTCAACTGGAAGATCGCGAACACGAGCGCGATCGCGGTGAGCGCCTTCTCACCGCCCGAGAGCAGGTGGATCGTGCTGTTCTTCTTGCCCGGCGGCTGCGCCATCACCTGCACGCCGGCATCGAGAATCTCGTCGCCGGTCATCACGAGCCTGGCGTTGCCGCCACCGAACAGCTCGGGGAACATGCGGCCGAAATGCATGTTGACCTGCTCGAAGGTGCTCGCGAGCAGGTCGCGCGTCTCGAGGTCGATCTTGTGGATCGCATCGGTCAGCGTCGTCATCGCCTCGACGAGGTCCGCATTTTGCGCATCGAGAAAAGTCTTGCGCTCGCGCGACGCGGTGAG
>JANMWQ010000222.1:0-3788 GCA_031394085.1 Rhizobacter sp.
GCCCGCTCCCCGCATGGAGCCGGGCGTAGCGGGGTGCCGCGGCAGGCCGTCGCAGGCATGCTTTCTGCTACATTCCTGTGCGCTTTTAGGGGCCCGCGAGCGGGTCTTTCGAACGCCGAGCGCGCACTTCCCACCACCCCCGAACAAGCATTCCACCAGGAGTTCCAGATGGCCAGCAAGACCGTTGCCGACGTGATGAAGATGGTGAAAGAGGCCGAGGTCAAGTTCGTCGACTTCCGCTTCACCGACACCCGCGGCAAAGAGCAGCACGTGACGGTGCCGGTGTCGCATTTCGACGAAGACAAGTTCACCGGCGGCCACGCGTTCGACGGCTCGTCGATCGCCGGTTGGAAGGGCATCGAGGCCTCGGACATGCAGCTGATGCCCGACCCGAACACCGCCAACATCGATCCGTTCTTCGAAGAGCCGACGCTGATCCTGACCTGCGACGTGGTCGAGCCGTCCGACGGCAAGCCCTACGAGCGCGATCCGCGTTCACTGGCCAAGCGCGCCGAGGCCTACATGAAGGCTTCGGGCCTGGGCGACACCGCGTTCTTCGGCCCCGAGCCCGAGTTCTTCGTGTTCGACAGCGTGCGCTGGGGCAACGACATGTCGGGCTGCTTTGTCGAGATCGACTCCGAAGAAGCCGCCTGGAACTCCAAGAAGGTGTACGAGCACGGCAATTCCGGGTACCGCCCTGCCGTCAAGGGTGGCTACTTCCCGACGCCGCCGGTGGACAGCATGCAAGACATGCGCTCCGAGATGTGCCTGGTGCTCGAATCGCTGGGCATCCCTTGCGAAGTTCACCACCACGAGGTCGCGCAGGCCCAGATGGAAATCGGCACCAAGTTCAGCACGCTGCTGCAGCGCGCCGATTGGGTCCAACTGCAGAAGTACGTGATCCAGAACGTGGCCCACAGCTACGGCAAGACCGCGACCTTCATGCCCAAGCCGATCGTCGGCGACAACGGCTCGGGCATGCACGTGCACCAGTCGGTCTGGAAAGACGGCAAGAACCTGTTTGCCGGTGACGGTTACGCCGGCCTGAGCGAGTTCGCGCTGTTCTACATCGGCGGCATCATCAAGCACGCTCGCGCGCTCAACGCGATCACCAACCCGGGGACGAACTCGTACAAGCGCCTGGTGCCGGGCTTCGAGGCGCCGGTGAAGCTGGCGTACTCGTCGAAGAACCGTTCGGCCTCGATCCGCATCCCGCACGTTGCGAACCCGAAGGGCCGGCGTGTCGAGGCGCGCTTCCCCGATCCGCTGATGAACCCGTACCTCGGCTTCGCCGCGCTGTTGATGGCCGGCCTCGACGGCGTCGAAAACAAGATCCACCCGGGCGAAGCCGCCACCAAGGATCTGTACCACCTTCCGCCCGAAGAAGACGCGAAGATCCCGACCGTTTGCCACAGCCTCGACCAGGCCCTCGAGCACCTCGACAAGGACCGCGCGTTTCTGACCAAGGGTGGCGTGTACACCGATGCGTACATCGATGCCTACATCGAGCTCAAGATGCAGGAAGTGACGCGCTTTCGCATGGCCACGCACCCGGTCGAGTTCGACATGTACTACACGCTGTAAAGCCTCGCCCTCGCGACATTGCGCACAGGCAAAGGGACGGCGCGAGCCGTCCCTTTGCCATTGGCGGGCAACGGGCGAACAAGCTGCGCGACAATCGCCCCGGCCTTGTCGTCGCCGTTCCGGTGCGCCGCGTTGGACAGGGCAGGAGAACCATCGCATGAAGTTCGTCGCCTCTGTTCTGATCCCGTTCGCTGCGATCACCGCGATGCTGTCTGCGTCCGGCGCCGCGCGGGCCGCCGAAGGCCACACCATGTACCGCTGCCCGGGCAACGAATACAACAACACGCTGAGCGCCAAAGAGGCCAAAGACAAGGGCTGCAAGACGATCGAAGGCGCGCCGATCACGATCATCCAGGGCGTCAAGCCGCGCACGGGCACGACGCCTGCGGCGAGTTCAGGCCCGGCAGGAACCCGCATCGACCCGGCCGATCAGCGCGCCCGCGACAACGATTCCCGGCGCATCCTCGAGGGCGAGCTCAAGCGCGAAGAAGACCGCCTCGCCTCGCTCAAGACCGACTACAACAACGGCCAACCCGAGCGCCAGGGCAACGAAAAGAACTACCAGAAGTACCTCGACCGGGTGGCCGAACTGAAGACGGCCATCACCCGCAAGGAAAGCGACATCCTCGCGCTCAAGCGCGAAATCGGCAAGCAGCCGCAGTGAAGCGCCCCGTCGCGCCAGCCGCCGTTGCGCTTGCCGTGGGCGCGGCACCCTACGCGGCCTTCGACCACCTCGCGACGATGGTGGCCGTGGTCGGCGACGACGGCCAGTGCGTGTTCGCCAACGCGTCGTTCGAGAACGTGCTGGGCCTGTCGCGCCGCAGCGTGCAGCGGGGTTCGTTGTTCGAGTGGTTCATCGATCCGCAGCGCCTGCGCGACACGGTCGCCGCGGTCGCTCGCAACGAGTATTCGACCAGTCGCCTGGAGGCGCTGCTGCGGCGCCCCGGTGCACTGCACGGCGAGCCGCTGCCGGTGCACGTGATCGTCAACCAGATGGATACGTCGCCGAACGTCGTCGTCGAACTGGTCGAGATCGAGCAGCAGACCCGGCAAGACCGCGAGGAACGCGCGCTCGACCAGGCGCAGGTCACGAAGGAGTTGATCCGCAACCTTGCGCACGAGATCAAGAACCCGCTCGGCGGCATCCGCGGCGCGGCGCAGCTGCTCGAGATGGAGGTCGAGTCGCGCGAGCTGCACGAGTACACCCAGGTCATCATCAACGAGGCCGACCGGCTGCAGGCGCTGGTCGACCGGCTGCTCGCGCCGCACCGCAAGCCGCATGTGGTCAGCGACGTCAACATCCACGAGGTCTGCGAACGAGTTCGGGCGCTGATCCAAGCCGAGTTTCCGAGTGGCCTGGCCGTCGAGCGCGACTACGACATCTCTATCCCCGACTTTCGCGGCGACCGCGAGCAGCTGATTCAGGCCGTGCTCAACATCGCCCACAACGCGGCGCAGGCGCTCGCCGAGCGCATGGCCGGCGGCGACGCGCAAATCACCTTGCGCACACGCATCGCGCGCCAGGTCACACTGGGCAAGCAGCGTTATCGTCTGGCACTGGACTTGCGTATCGAGGACAACGGTCCGGGCGTGCCCGAGTCCATTCGAGATCGAATCTTCTACCCGCTGGTGTCCGGGCGAGACGGGGGCTCCGGCCTCGGGCTCACGCTGGCGCAAACCTTCGTGCAGCAGCATCTGGGCACAATCGAATGTGAGAGCGAACCGGGCAAGACCCTCTTCAAAATCGTGATCCCGCTACCCTGAACCCCGAATGAAACCCATCTGGATCGTTGATGACGACCAATCCATCCGCTTCGTGCTGGAGAAGGCATTGGCGCGTGAAGAATTCGCGGTGCGCAGCTTCACCAACGCACGCGATGTGCTGAAGGCGCTCGACGACGACGAACCGCAGGTGCTCGTCTCCGACATCCGCATGCCCGGCGGCTCGGGCATCGAGCTGCTGGCCCAGGTGCGCGAGCGCATGCCGGCGCTGCCGGTGATCATCATGACGGCGTACTCCGACCTCGACAGCGCCGTCAGCGCCTTTCAGGGCGGCGCATTCGAGTACCTGCCGAAGCCGTTCGACGTGCCCAAGGCCGTCGAGTTGATCCGCCGCGCGGTCGAAGAAAGCCTGCGTGAAGAAGTGCGCGACGAAAAAGCCGCGCAAATGCCCGAAATGCTCGGTCAGGCGCCGGCCATGCAGG
>JANMWQ010000224.1:0-1643 GCA_031394085.1 Rhizobacter sp.
ACGCGCATCGCGGCCCACGTGAAGAGCAGCCACATGTTCGCGATCAGCCAGGCGCTGGCGGGCTACGCCGACTGGATGCTGACGCGCCGCCCGCAAGCACTGCGCGCGATCCAGGACGCCGCCGCCTGGACCGAAGCGCGCGGTGGCCGGCTGTTCACGTCGCTGATCTACGGCTGGCTGGCGGATGCGCTGGTGGCGCAGGGCGACACGGCCGGCGCGCGCCACCGCGGCGTGCAGGCCATCGTGCGCGGGCGTGAAGGCGAGCGCATCGGCGAGGCGATGGCGCGGCGCGCACTCGCGCTCGCGGCCCTGCAGGCGGACGACCGGCCTGCCGTCGAGCGCCACCTGCGTGCGGCCGACCGCTCGGCGGTGTGGCGCGGTTCGGCGCACGAGGCGGCTGTCACCCGGCTGCTGCGGGCGCGCATCGCGGCCGGGCGCGGCTTGCGACACGACGCACGGGCCGCGCTCGACGGCGCCGAAGAGGCCTTCACACGGCTCGACATGCCATGGCACCTGGCCGAGGCGCAGGCGCTGCGCCGGGGACTCTGAGTACCCCTCAGGACCGGGCGGCGCCCAGCCTGCCCCCGGCGCCTACGGAGCAACATTTCGAACCCGGTCGTCCTGAGCCTGTCGAAGGACTGGTGGCGTATCGCGACGGCTTCGACAGGCTCAGCCCGAACGGGGTCGAGAGAGTTTTGTTTCTCATGAGCGCGCCATCGAACGCCGCTCGGGGCTGCGCCCGGGCGGTGGTTCAGGCCGCGATCGGAGTCGCTTTCGGAACCGCGCCGCTCAGCGCCAGCGAGAGCGGCGCCGGGGTCGGGCGCAGCGTCTCGGGCCGGTCGAGCAGCGCCGCGACCATGCCGAGCAGCGCGCCCATGCCGCAGGCGTAGCCCGGGCACGCGTGCACCGGCTGGTGGGGCGAGCCGTCGCGCGCGCCGCCGAAAACCGGCATCACGCTGTCGTACCTTCCACCACCGGTTTCGGCGAGATCTTGCTGCGTCGCCGAAACGATGGCCGGCACCACGGTCTCGCCACGCCGGATGTCGACCGGGCCGAGCCGGTGGTCCTTTGCCGCGATGCGCCAGACGGTCTCGGGCGCCGGCCGCAGTTGCATCGCCCGCACCAGTTCGGGCCGCATCAGCGCGCGGATGCGGCTGTCGCGGTCGGGCGCGGCGGCGGGCAACGCGCGCACCGCGGCGCGCAGGCGCCAGAAGGTGCCGTCCTTGAGCCACTCGTTCAGGCTCGCCCGCAAGTTGCCGTCGACCGAGGGCAAGAAGCCCACCATCACGCCGATCATGGTGCTGGCGATCCAGCGCTCGCGCGCGTCGGCCTGGTCGGCGCGACTGAACAGGTCGGTGCCGGCCGCGAAGATGGCGGCACCGATCGGCGCCGGGCGGCCGGTGGGCGATTCGGGCCCGGCCGTTCCGGCTTCGGCGACGAAGGCGCGCATCGCCGCGAGCAGCACCTGGCCGTGGTGCTGGCCGATGCGCTCGGCGCTCGGGCCCGGTGCGGGTTGGAACAGGTAGCGCGAGGGCGCGGTGAAGTGGCCCGGGTAGAGCGGGGCGCTGCCGTCGGCCCAATCCCAGCGCCAGCCGCCAGGCATCAGGTGGCGGCCCGTGCCGGGCAGGCCGAACCACTCTTCG
>JANMWQ010000245.1:0-3504 GCA_031394085.1 Rhizobacter sp.
GGTTCAAACGATTTGGCGAGTTCGGTCATGGTGGTCGATCAAACCGCTTGTGCGGTGGGCAACTTGATGCATTCGGCATCGAATGTCAGCGTGGAGCGGCAGCCGGCGGCGGCGTTTTTGGCGACGATCAGGCAATCCGAAAAATCGGCGGAAGACCGTTCGAACAATCGGAGCGTTTCTTCGAAACAGGCACGGCTCTCGAATACGAAGGTACCGCTGTCGAGCAGGCCGCGAACGATCTCGACGAGTTTGGACTTTGGCGTTTTGAACCGTTTGGCCATGGTCCACATCGTTTCGGCGAGCACGACATCGTTGATGAGGACGGCTTCGCCGTTCTCCTCGGCCGCTGCAACTGCTGCCCTGGCGCGCGCGCACTGGCGGGCGTCGTCATCGGCGAGCAGGCGTATCAGCACATTGCTGTCGAGCGCGATCACCGCTTGCGCTTCTCGGTGCTCGTCGCGAGCGATTCGCGCAGAACCCGCGCGTACTTTTCAGCAACGTGATCGGCACGCGCGTCTTTCAGTTCTTGAAGCGTCGCAGGTTTCACTCCCTTCGGCGGTTTCACGATCCCGAACAGCGACGACACCGAGCGCATCGGCCGCGCTTTCAAGGTGCCATCTTCCTGGACGCTGAAATCGAGCTTCGAGCCGGCGTCGAGTTGCATCTGGTCGCGTATCGCCTTCGGCAGCGTGAGCTGGCCCTTGCTCGTGAGAGTGACGATCATGCTGAATTCCTTATTCGACGCAATTTTCCTTACATTCTAACGAAGTAATGCGGCGGTTGGATTGGCGGCCTCACATCAACAAGTGCTCACCCGCGTTGTCCCCGCCCAAGATCACGTAATTGACCTTGCGGATGTCGACCAGCTTCGTGCCGCCGGCATACGAGATCGAGCTCTGCACGTCTTCGCGCATCTCGCGCAGCGTGTCGGCGAGCTTGCCCTTGATCGGCTCCAGGATGCGCTTGCCCTCGACGTGCTTGTACTCGCCCTTGTTGAAGTCGCTGGCCGAGCCGTAATACTCCTTGAACAGCTTGCCGTCGACCTCGACCGTCTGGCCGGGCGACTCTTCGTGCCCCGCGAACAGCGAGCCGATCATCACCATCGAGGCGCCGAAGCGGATGCTCTTGGCGATGTCGCCGTGGTCGCGGATGCCGCCGTCGGCA
This sequence comes from Rhizobacter sp., assembly GCA_031394085.1. GTDB lineage: Bacteria > Pseudomonadota > Gammaproteobacteria > Burkholderiales > Burkholderiaceae_C > LMDS01. Next base: position 1,165 of record JANMWQ010000245.1, read on the forward strand.
ATGATCGGCTTGGTTGCCACCCGCGCGCACCATTTCAACGCCGAAAGCTGCCAGCCGCCGGTGCCGAAGCCGGTCTTGAGCTTGGTGATGCAGACCTTGCCCGGGCCGACGCCGACCTTGGTCGCGTCGGCGCCCCAATTTTCCAGGTCGATCACCGCTTCGGGCGTGGCCACGTTGCCGGCGATCACGAAGGTGCTCGGCAACTTTTGCTTGATGTAGGCGATCATCTTTTGCACGCTGTCGGCGTGGCCGTGCGCGATGTCGATCGTGATGTAGTCGGCGCCGACGCCTTCGGCAGCGAGCCGGTCGATCACTGCGCAGTCGGGCGCCTTCACGCCGGAGCTCAGCGAAACGATCAAGCCTTTCTCGCGCATCTTGCGCGCGAAGGCCAGGTTGTCGACATCGAACCGGTGCATCACGTAGAAGTAGCCGTTCGCGGCCAACCATTCGGTGATCGGCTCGTCGACGACGGTCTTCATGTTCGCCGGCACCACCGGCAAGGCGAAGCTGTGTGCGCCGAACCGGATCGACGCATCGCACTCGGAACGGCTCTCGACGCGGCACTTGCGCGGCAACAGCAACACGTTGTCGTAGTCGAAGATTTCCATGATGCGTGCTCTGCCGATCCGCCAAAAAAAAACCGGACGCGAAAAATTCGGGCCCGGTGCCGAATTCTACGCGGCCCCTAAACTGCGCTGCTTGTCAGAGACCCCACACCGCCCCGTGCTCGACGCCACCACCAAACGCATGCTGCCCTGGGTCGTCGCGATCGCATTTTTCATGCAGACGCTCGACGGCACGATCCTCAACACCGCGCTGCCGACGATGGCCAAAGACCTCGGCGAAAGCCCGTTGCGCATGCAGTCGATCGTGATCGCCTACCTGCTGACCGTGGCGCTCTTCATCCCGGCCTCCGGCTGGCTCGCCGACCGCTTCGGCACGCAGCGCACGTTCGTCGCGGCGATCGTGTTGTTCAGCCTCGGCTCGCTGCTGTGCGCGCTCTCGCCGTCGCTGCCGTGGCTGACCGCGGCGCGCGTGGTGCAGGGCATCGGTGGCGCGCTGCTGCTGCCGGTCGGACGGCTCACGATCCTGCGCGCGTTCCCGCGCAGCGAACTGCTGAAGGTGTTGTCTTTCGTGACCATCCCCGGGCTCATCGGCCCGCTGATCGGACCGCCGCTGGGCGGCTGGCTGGTCGAGGTCGCGACCTGGCACTGGGTGTTCCTGATCAACCTGCCGGTCGGCCTGCTCGGTGTGTTCGCGGCGCTGCGCTACATGCCCGACCTGCGCGGCGCGGCCGGACAGAAGTTCGACTGGACCGGTTTCGTGCTGTTCTCGCTCGGGCTCGCCGCCGTCACGCTCGGGCTGCAAGGGCTGGGCGAGCATTCGATCAGTGCGCCAGTCTCGATCGTGCTCGCGATCGGTGGTCTCGCGGCGATGGCGGCGTATTGGGTGCACGCAGGGCGCGCCGAGAAGCCATTGTTCAGCCTGACGCTGTTCCAGATCCCGACCTTCTCGGTCGGCATTCTTGGCAACCTGTTCGCGCGCCTGGGCAGCGGCGCGATGCCCTTTCTCACGCCGCTGTTCCTGCAGGTCGGCCTCGGCTATTCGCCGAGCGCGGCCGGTTTGACGATGGTGCCGATCGTGCTCGGTGCGATCCTGATCAAGTTCGTCGTCGAGCGCGTCATCGACCGCTTCGGCTATCGCCGCGTGCTGGTGACGAACACGCTGCTGCTCGGCGGCTTCATCGCAGGCTTTTCGCTCGTCGACCGCAGCACGCCGCACGCAGCGATCCTGGTCTACCTCGCGTTCTTCGGCATCTGCAACTCGATGCAGTTCACCGCGATGAACACGCTGACCCTGGGCGACCTCGACGCTGCGCGCGCCAGCGGCGGCAACGGCCTGCTGTCGGTGGTGATGCAGCTCTCGATGAGCCTGGGCGTGGCGGCCGCCGGCGCGTTGCTGGCGGCCTTCGCGACGCCGGTGGTGATCCCGATCGCGAGCGACATCGGCCCGACCAACGTGATGTCCACCTTCCACGCCACCTACCTCTGCATGGGCGCGCTCTCGGCGCTCGCGGCCGGCATCTTCTTCCAGCTCAAACCGCGTGAGGGACCGACCGGGCCGGCGGCGGTGGTCGATCAGTCTTGAGCCGCCGCTCAGGCGCGCGCGGGCGGTGGTGTGCGCAGCTCGGCGAGCGCTTGCCGCATCACCGACCACGCGCCCGTCAGCGCGAGCACGGCCATGCCGATGGCGACAAGCAGATCGGGCCACGCCGCGCCGGTGCCGAACACGCCGAGCGCGGCGAAGCCGACCGCGATGTTGCCGACCGCGTCGTTGCGC
>JANMWQ010000313.1:0-1640 GCA_031394085.1 Rhizobacter sp.
GGCGGCGCCCGACGAGCTCAGCGTGTGGCCGGTGCTGCGCAAGGCGCCGCCGCTGCCGTTCCTGCCGGCCGCGGTGCACGGCACCGACGTGGTGATCTTCGCGTTGGTGCACAGCGGTGAGGCCGAGGCCGGCGCGCGCGCCGCGGCGCCGGTGCTGCAGTTCGGCGAGCCGATCGCAGCGGCGGTCGGGCCGACGCCGTACGCCGCGTTCCAGGCCGCGTTCGATCCGTTGCTCACGCCAGGCGGCCGCAACTACTGGAAGTCGAACAACTTCGCCAAGCTGAGCGATGCGGCGCTCGATGTCGTGATCGCTTCGGCCGCGCGCCTGCCCGGGCCCGAGTGCGAGATCTTCATCGCGCAACTCGGCGGTGCGATGGCGCGCGTGGCGCCCACGGCCACGGCCTTCTTCGGCCGCGATGCGCGCTACATCATGAACGTGCACGGCCGCTGGTCGGATGCGCGCGACGACGAGCGCGTGCGCACCTGGGCGCGTGGTGTTTTCGAGGCCGCCGCGCCGCACGCCACCGGCAGCGGCTACGTCAATTTCTTGACCGACGACGAGGCCGAACGCGTGGCCGCGAGCTACGGCGCCAACTACCCGCGCTTGCAGGCGCTGAAGCAACGCTTCGACCCGGGCAACCTGTTCCGCATGAACCTGAACATCGCGCCGGCCCGCGCAGCGCCGTGAGCGTTGCCCAAGCCTGCGGCTGTCGTGTCGACTGAACACGCTCGAAAGACCTGCGCATGCAAGAAGACGCCATGAATGACGGGTTGATCACGCTCGCGGTTGCCGCCGTGGCGACCGCCTGCGCGCTGCTGCTCGCGACCGCGCCGCCACCGGCAGGCGTGGTCGCGAGCGCGTCGATTGCCGCCGCGGCCGGCGTCGGCTCGGCGGGCGTGCCCGCGCCAGCCTCGCATCGGGCCGCCGGTCAACTGCGCAGCAATTGCGCGAGCTCGCGCCGCGGTGCCGGTCCCTCGGCGTCCCGGCCGAAGCCGACGCGCGCGAGCATCTGCACCGTCGCAGTCGAGCCGCTGAACCCGAGCAGCGAGCGCAGCGCGTCGTACTGGGGCCTGACCTCGGCGAACTCCTGCAGTGCCTGCGAGAGCGGGTGCATGTCGACGCCCGCAGCCGTTGCGTGCAGATGAGCGCGCACGTAGGCGCGGCCGGACTCGATCTGCGCGGCGCGCGAGTCGTCGCGCGAGGCGATCCAGAAGTAGCCGCTGCCGCTCTCGAAACGCGACCAGAGCGCCATCGTCTGGCGGTAGTTCGAGCTGTCGCGGCGCGGCACCTCGAAACGGTCGAATGCGCCGACGCTGGCCATCAGTCGCACGGCCGTGCCCATCAGCGGCACGCCGTCGCGGTGCTGCTCGATCTCGGCTGGGCCGATGCGCATCAGGCGCGCGGATTCGAGGTAGGTGCGAGGGGTCAGGATCTCGGTCTCGAACGCATCGCGCGTGATGCGGCGCAGCGCCGCCATTCGATCGGGCGTGTCGACGCTGCCTGCCATCAAGCCGTGCCCGGTCGCGCCCGCCTCGAAAGCGCGCCAGACCGGTGCCGGCACAGCGCGGGTGCCGTCGTAGGCGCCTTTGTGCGTGTGGCGGCGCCGGATCTGCGCGAACAGCGGATCGCGTGGCAGCGC
>JANMWQ010000319.1:0-1940 GCA_031394085.1 Rhizobacter sp.
GAAAGTGCCACCCAGCGGAACGGGCCCTTGCCCTCGCAGAACAGCGGGCGGATGTAGGCCGGCACGAAGCCGGGGAAGTCGAACGCATTCGCGACGCCCTCGTCGAACGCGACCTGGCGAATGTTGTTGCCGTAGTCGACGGTCGGCACGCCCATCGCCTGGAACAGCAGCATCGCCTTGACGTGCTCCGCACAGCTCTGCGCGGCGGCGGCCTTCAGCTCGGCGTGGCGTGACGAATCGGCCTGTGCCGCTTGCCATTGCTCGACCGACCAGCCGGCCGGCAGGTAGCCGTGGATCAGGTCGTGCGCCGAGGTCTGGTCGGTCACGAGCGCGGGGCGATTCGGGCCGCCACCTCTGAAGTGCTCGGCCAGCGCCGGCACGATGCGCGCAGCGTTGCCGAGCAGCGCGATCGACACCGCCTTGTTCTCGGCCGTGTATTCGGCGATGCGGGCGAGCGCGTCGTCGAGGTCGGCGGCCTGCTCGTCGACGTAGCGGGTGCGCAGGCGAAAGTCGATGCTGGCTTGCTGGCATTCGATGTTGAGCGAGACCGCGCCCGCGAACGTGGCCGCCAGCGGCTGCGCGCCGCCCATGCCGCCGAGGCCGGCGGTGAGAATCCACTTGCCCGCGAGGCTGCCGCCATAGTGCTGGCGTGCGGCCTCGGCGAAGGTTTCATAAGTGCCTTGCACGATGCCTTGCGTGCCGATGTAGATCCACGAGCCAGCGGTCATCTGGCCGTACATGAACAGGCCTTGGCGATCGAGCTCGTGAAAGTGTTCCCAGGTGGCCCACTTCGGCACCAGGTTCGAGTTGGCCAGCAACACGCGCGGCGCGTCGGTGTGGGTCTTGAACACGCCGACCGGCTTGCCCGACTGGATCAGCAGCGATTCGTCGTCTTCCAACACGCGCAGGCAATCGAGGATCTTGTCGAAGCAGGCCCAGTCGCGCGCCGCGCGGCCGATGCCGCCGTAGACGACGAGTTCTTCCGGGCGCTCGGCGACGTCGGGGTCGAGGTTGTTTTGCAGCATGCGGAACGCGGCCTCGGTGAGCCACGACTTGCAGTGCAGTGTGGTGCCGTGCGGCGCGCGCACGACGCGGCCGGGGGCGGAGCGGGCGCCACGCACGGCGGCGTCGGCGAGGGCGCCTTTGCCGAGCAAGAGATCGGTGGTGGAGTTCATCGCGCGCGTCGCTTTCATGCTGGAAGATGCCAAAGTGGGCTAGACCACTTTGGCGAGCATGCGGCAAGACGCGCGCGGCGTCAACCGGCGGCGGTGTGCCGGGCGGCCGCTTCGAGCAGCCGCGTGCGCAACCACTGGTGCGCGCTGCTGCGGTCGTTGCGCTGGTGCCAGACCATCGCGACATGCAGGCCCGCCAGATCGAACGGCAGCGGTCGGGTCACGACCTGCTCGTGGTAGCCGGTCGCCTCGACGAAGTAGGCCGGCAGCACCGTCAGCAGGTTGCTGTTCGCGACCACCCGGCCGGCAGTGAAGTACTGGTTCACCGTCAGCACGATGCGGCGCTTGCGGTTCAGCGCGGCCAGCGCCTGGTCGGACAAACCGTAGGGGCGACCGGCGAAGTTGACGAGCAGGTGATCGGCGGCGCAGTAACTGTCGAGCGTCAACGCGCCTTCTTCGGCGAGCGCGTGGCCTTCGCGCATCACGCAGACGTACTCGCTGTCGTGCCGGCGCGCGTGGCGCAACGGCGACACGCTGCGGCCCTGGCTGTTCAGCGCCGAAATCGTCTGGGGGAAGTTGCCGATCGCGAGATCGGCGTCGCCGCGCTCCAGCATGTCGCTCGGGTCGCGGGTGGTCAGCGGCAGCACGCGCAGGTCGGTCAGCGTGCGCCCTTGTTCGATGTGCGACACGAGCGGCGGCATGAACAGCGCGGCGGTGGCGTCGGCCATCGCGCACTTCCGGCCACAGTGCTTCGGCGCGCGGGGTCGG
>JANMWQ010000320.1:0-5135 GCA_031394085.1 Rhizobacter sp.
TCGCTGCGCATCGAGTCGCGACTGGCCGACAAGCTCGCCGCCGTCGCCGCATTCGCGCGCGTCAACACGATCGACCGCGAGGTCATTGCGAGCCCGCACGCCACGGTCGGCATCGTCACCTGCGGCAAGGCGCACCTCGACCTGATGGAGGTGATTCGTCGCCTGCAGATCACGCCCGAGATGCTCGGCGCGGCCGGCGTGCGGCTCTACAAGGTCGGCCTGAGTTTTCCGATCGAGCAGACGCGGATGCGCGCGTTCGCACAAGGCCTGCGCGAGATTCTGGTGATCGAGGAGAAGGGTGCGATCGTCGAGACGCAATTGCGCGAGCTGTTCTACAACGCCCCGGCCGACGCGCGGCCGGTGCTGGTCGGCAAGCTCGACGCGACAGGTGCGCCGCTCGTGTCGGCGCTCGGCGAGTTGCGACCGTCGCGGCTGATCGACCTCGTGGCGCATTGGCTCGCCGCGCATCTTTCACACGACCGCGCAAACAACACCGTGCTCGGCGATCACCTGCAGCACGTCCGCGACTTCACGTCGCCCGAGCTGCTCGCGAACGAGGCCGACAGCGTCAAGCGCGTGCCGTACTTTTGCGCCGGCTGCCCGCACAACACCAGCACCAAAGTGCCCGAGGGCTCGACCGCGCGCGCCGGCATCGGCTGCCACTTCATGGCCAACTGGATGGACCGCAGCACCGCCGGGCTGATCCAGATGGGCGGCGAGGGCGTCGACTGGATCTCGCACGCGATGTTCACCAAGACGCCGCACGTGTTCCAGAACCTCGGCGACGGCACCTACTACCACTCGGGCTACCTTGCGATCCGCCAGGCGGTGGCCGCGAAAGCCACGATCACCTACAAGATTCTGTACAACGACGCGGTCGCGATGACCGGCGGCCAGCCGGTCGACGGCGTCATCAGCGTCGACCGCATCGCGCGCCAGGTCGAAAGCGAAGGCGTGACGCAGGTCGTGGTCGTCAGCGACGACATCGACCAATACGACGGCATCCGCAACCTCTTTCCGGCCGGCACCGAATTTCACGACCGCACCGAGCTCGATGCGGTGCAGCGCCGGCTGCGAGAAATTGGCGGCGTCACGGTGCTGATCTACGAGCAGACCTGCGCGGCCGAGAAGCGGCGCCGCCGCAAGAAGGGCGAGCTCGTCGAACCAAAGAAGCGCTTGCTGATCAACGAGGCGGTGTGCGAAGGTTGTGGCGACTGCACGGTGCAGAGCAACTGCGTGGCCGTGCTGCCGACCGAGACCGCGATGGGCCGCAAACGCAAGATCGACCAGACCGCGTGCAACAAGGATTACTCGTGCGAGAAGGGCTTTTGCCCGAGCTTTGTCGGCGTGACCGGCGGCAAGCTGCGCAAGAAGAGCGGCGCGCTGTCGGCGGGCAAGGCGGCGTTCCTCGCGCGTGTCGGCGAGTTGCCGTTGCCCGAGCCGCATGTGTGGGACGGGCCGTGGGACTTGCTCGTCACCGGCGTCGGCGGCACCGGCGTCGTCACGGTCGGTGCGGTGATCGCGATGGCCGCGCACCTCGAGGCCAAGTCGGCCAGCGTGCTCGACTTCATGGGCTTCGCGCAGAAGGGCGGCTCGGTGCTGAGCTTCGTGCGGCTGGCCGACGTGCCCGAGCGGTTGAATCAGGTGCGCATCGACACGCAACAGGCCGATGCGGTGCTGGCCTGCGACATGGTCGTCGCCGCCTCGCCCGAGGCGCTGCAGACGGTGCGCCACGGCCGCACGCGCATCGTCACCAACGTGCATGAGATTCCGGTGGCCGAATCGCTGAAGAACCCCGATGCAAATCTGAAGACCGACCTGCTGCTCGCGAAGATGCGCTTCGCCGCCGGCGACGATCTCGTCGAGACCTTCGATGCGCAATCGCTCGCCGAAGAGTTTCTCGGCGACACGATTACCGCCAACATCCTCGCGATGGGCTTTGCCTGGCAGCGCGGGCTGATCCCGGTCGGCCTGCCGGCGATGCAGCGCGCGATCCAGTTGAACGGCGTCGCGGTCGAGAGCAACCTGCTGTCGTTCGCGCTCGGGCGGCTCGCGGCCGGCAACCCGGCGGCGCTGCGCGAAGAGGCCGCCGCGAAGACGGCCAACGACGACACGCTCGACGGCCTGATCGCGCGCGGCATCGCTCACCTCACCAGCTACCAGAACGCCGCGTGGGCGCAGCGCTTCGAGGCTTCGGTGCGGCGCGCGCAGCACGCCGAGCAGGCGTGTGCCGGCAGCGATGCGACGTTGCCGTTGACGCGTGCCGTGGCGCGCAGTTTGATGAAGCTGATGTCGTACAAAGACGAGTACGAAGTGGCGCGGCTGTACACCGACGGCAGCTTTCAACGCCAGCTTGCGGATCAATTCGAGGGCGCATTGAAACTCGAATTCCACATGGCCCCGCCACTGCTCGCGCGGCCGAAAAACGGCCAGCCGCCAAAGAAAATCGCACTCGGCGCGTGGCTGCTGCCGTTGCTGAAACTGCTCGCCAAAGGCAAGGCGCTCCGGGGCGGAGTTTTCGACCTCTTCGGCCACACCGAGGAGCGCCGCATGGAGCGCGGTCTGGTCACGCAGTTCGAGTGTCGCGTCGACGAACTGCTGGCGAACCTGACCACCGATCGCCTGCCGAGCGCGGTCCAGATCGCAGCGCTGCCGATGAGCATGCGCGGGTATGGCCACGTCAGACACGCGAACGTCGCGCTGGCCCGGGCACGCGAGGCCGAACTGCTGCACCGCTTCATGCCGGATCGCTATCCGAAGCCGATGACCTCGCCGACCGCGGGCCAGTTCCGCGGGATTGCGGTGGTGTCGCGCTGACCGCGCCGCGCACGGCACCGGGTCGGACAAGATGCGATCGCAGCAGGCGTTCTCGTGCCGACGACTTGGACCATCAATCGAGCCGCTCGGGCTGAGCTTGTCGAAGCCCTTCGACAAGCTCAGGGTGAACGGAGATCTGTTTACAGCAGACGAAGCATTTCATCGTGACAAACGCGGGCACCATCGCGCAATGCGCTCGGGCGTCCACACACCGGACGGGTGGTCGAGCGGACCGCCTGGGCTGTCGCGTACCAGGCTCGCGCTCCTAAACCGCTCGGGCTGAGCCTGTCGAAGCTGCCACCACAGGCTCACCGTGAGCGGGAGTCGACAGCAAACACGTGTTTGGACCCCGTGGTGTCCAATCCGGGTTCGACATGCGCAACGCGCGCCTCGCGACTCGAAGCCGAAAGCCCCGTGGGCAGCGCTGTTAGGCTCTTTGCATGACCCCTTCCAACGCTCCCTTGCACAACCATTCTCTCGACATCGCGCACGACCGCGAGACCGCCGCGCGCGACAGCACGCTCGACACGACCCGCATCGACGACGTGCGCATCGGCGCGGTGCGCCCGTTGATCACACCGGCGCTGCTGCAAGAGCGTGTGCCGCTGCGGCACGACACGCTGGCGATCGTCGAGAAGAGCCGTGCCGCGATCGCCGATGTGCTGCACGGTCGCGACGACCGGCTGATCGTCGTCGTCGGCCCGTGCTCGATCCACGACCACGACCAGGCGATCGAATACGGCCAGCGCCTGAAGACGGTGGCCGACGAATTGCAGGACGATCTGCTGATCGTGATGCGCTCTTATTTCGAGAAGCCACGCACGACGGTCGGCTGGAAGGGCTACATCAACGACCCGCACCTCGCCGGCACGTTCGCGATCAACGAAGGCCTGGAGCGCGCGCGTCGGCTGTTGCTCGAACTCACGACGCTCGGCCTGCCGACAGGCACCGAGTTTCTCGACCTGCTGAGCCCGCAGTACACCGCCGAGCTGATCGCGTGGGGTGCGATCGGCGCGCGCACCACCGAGAGCCCGAGCCACCGCCAGTTGGCATCCGGCCTGAGCTGCGCGGTCGGCTTCAAGAACGGCACCGACGGCAGCATCAAAATCGCCGCCGACGCGATCCTCGCGGCGCGCGCGTCGCATGCCTTCATGGGCATGACGAAGATGGGCATGGCGGCCATCTTCGAGACCCGCGGCAACGACGACTGCCACCTGATCCTGCGCGGTGGCAAGGCGCCGAACTACGACGCGGCGCACGTCGCATCGAGCTGCGCGGTGCTGCGCGCGGCCGGCTTGCGCGAGCAGGTGATGATCGATGTCTCGCACGGCAACAGCAGCAAGCAGTACCAGCGCCAGATCGAGGTCGCGCACGACGTGGCCGCGCAGATCGCCGCCGGCGACCGGCGCATCACCGGCGTGATGATCGAGAGCCACCTCGAAGCCGGCCGGCAGGACTTGATGCCGGGTGTGGCGCTGCAGCACGGCGTCTCGATCACCGATGCCTGCATCGGCTTCACGCAGACAGTGCCGGTGCTGCGCGGGCTGGCGAGCGCGGTGCGTGAGCGCCGGAACGGCACGGCGGTCCACCCAACGCGACGCTGAACAACCCATCGGATTCGTCGAGTGGCGCAATCGCCTAGGAAGGCCCGTTGTCGTTTGTCGCAACATACAAGCAATGGTCGACAAAACAAGGGGAAGCGATGACTGTCACCACCACGTTTTCAAGCCGCGACTTCACGCGCGATGTGGCCGCTGCCAAGCGTGCGGCGGCCGATGGGCCGGTGTTCGTGACCGATCGAGGTCGGCCTGCTTTCGCGCTGCTAAAAATCGAGGACTACTACCAGTTGTCGGGGCAGAAAGACGCTTCGTTGCTCGACGTCATGAACGCGATTCCTGGCGGCGACGGCATCGACTTCGACCCCCCGAAGCTCGACATCGTCTTTCAGCCCGTGGACATCTCCTGATGTACGTGCTCGATACCAACGTGATTTCGGAGTTGCGCCGCGGTAAACCTGCGCAATCGGTCGGGGTCTGCGCCTGGGCCGCCGGCGTTGAGGCCAGCCAGCAGTTTCTGTCGGTCATCACCATCATGGAGCTCGAGATGGGCATCCTCTCGCTGGAGCGAAAGACGCCTGCGCAAGGCAGCAACACTGCGTACATGGTTCGATGGCGTGCGCGAGGCGTTTGCCGGGCGCGTGCTGCCTTTCACCGAGGGCGTTGCAATGCGGTGCGCCAGGCTCCATGTGCCTGACCGCCGATCCGACCGGGATTCGATGATCGCGGCCACCGCCCTGGTGCACGGCTTCGCCGTCGTGA
>JANMWQ010000356.1:0-4165 GCA_031394085.1 Rhizobacter sp.
CACGCACGCCGAGGCGATCGACTTCGGCGAGGCGGTCGCGCACGCGCGCCACATCGGGCTGCCCGCGCTGATGGCGCTCGACTTCCAGCAGCGCGCCGAGCGGCTCAAGGCGCTCGCGAAATACCTGAACGAGCACAAGGAGACGCTCTACGCGGTTTCGGCCCACACCGGCGCCACGCGGGCCGACAGCTGGATCGACATCGAAGGCGGCAGCGGCACTTTGTTCGCGTACGCCGGTGTCGGCAGCAACGAGCTGCCGTCGGGCAACCTTGTCCATGAAGGGCCGGCCATTTCGCTCGGCAAGACCGGCCGGTTTCAGGGCACGCACATCCTCGTGCCGCGCGGCGGCATCGCGGTGCACATCAACGCGTTCAACTTTCCCATCTGGGGCTTGCTCGAAAAATTCGCGCCGGCCTTTCTCGCCGGCATGCCGTGCATCGGCAAACCCGCGACCGCGACGAGTTACTTGACCGAAGCCGCCGCGCGCTTGATCCAGCAATCGGGCATCGTCCCCGAAGGCGCACTGCAGCTCGTGATCGGCGGCACCGGCGATTTGCTCGATCGATTGGATGGTCGCGATGTCGTCACCTTCACCGGCTCGGCCGACACGGCTGCCAAGTTGCGCGTGCACCCGAACCTGGTGCGCCATTCGATCCCGTTCAACGCCGAGGCCGACTCGTTGAACTGCGCGATCCTCAGCAACGACGTCACGCCCGACGACGAGGAGTTCGACCTGTTCGTCAAAGAGGTCGCACGCGAGATGACGGTCAAGGCCGGCCAGAAGTGCACCGCGATCCGGCGCGTGGTCGTGCCGCGCACCCAGCTCGATGCGGTCGCCGAGAAGCTGCGCGCGCGCTTGAAGAAGATCGTCATCGGCGACCCGGCGCGTGAAGACGTGCGCATGGGCGCGCTCGCGTCGCAGGCGCAACTCGCCGATGTGTCGGAACGTGTGGCCACGCTGCTGCAAGGTGCCGAGCTCGTCTATGGCGCACGCGACGGTTTCGCGCCGCTCGGTGATGGCGTGGCCGAAGGCGCGTTCTTCGCGCCGACGCTGCTGCTCAGCCGCCACCCTCTGACGCACGACGCGGTGCACGACATCGAGGCCTTCGGCCCGGTCAGCACCTTGATGCCGTATGAAGGCATCGACGAAGCCATCGCCCTCGCCGCGCGCGGCAAGGGCAGCCTGGTCGCCTCGCTGATCACGTGCAGCCCGCAGATCGCCGCGCGCGCGATCCCGGCCATCGCTGCGCTGCACGGCCGCCTGCTGATCCTCGACCGCGAGGCCGCGGCCGAATCCACCGGCCACGGCTCGCCGCTACCGTTGCTGAAACACGGCGGCCCGGGCCGTGCCGGTGGCGGCGAAGAGCTCGGCGGCATCCGTGCCGTCAAGCACTACTTGCAGCGCGCGGCGGTGCAAGGGTCGCCGACGATGCTCGCCGCCGTGACCGGCGAACACATCCGCGGCGCGAAGGTCAACGACACGCCTGTTCACCCGTTCCGCAGCCACTTCGAAGACCTGAACATCGGCGACTCGCTGCTGACGCACCGGCGCACCGTCGGCGAGGCCGACATCGTCGCGTTCGGCGGCATCTCGGGCGACTATTTCTACATGCACTTCGACGAGATCGCGGCGAAAGAATCTCCGTTCGGCCAGCGCATCGCGCACGGCTACTTCGTGCTCTCGGCCGCGGCCGGGTTGTTCGTCTCGCCCGCGCCCGGCCCGGTGCTCGCGAACTACGGGCTCGACACGCTGCGCTTCGTCAAGCCGGTCGGCATCGGCGACACGATCCGCGCGCGGCTCACCGCCAAGCGCAAGACCGACCGCAACAAGAAGGACGCGAACGGCATCGGCCAAGGCGTGGTCGCGTGGGACGTGGAAGTGACGAACCAACACGACGAGGTGGTCGCGAGCTACGACATCCTCACGCTGGTGGCCAAGCGCAGTTAAGTCGAGCGCGTTCGCGCGCCTCGCCGAGAATGCGCGCATGCCTCACGCTGTAGCTCGCCTGCGCGCCGCGCGCCTGGCGCGCGCCACCAAACCCTTCCTCGCACGCGGCGGGTTCAAGCGCGAGCGGTGTGCGGGTTGCCGCCTGGTGCCGAGCCATTGCATGTGCGCCTTGCGCCCTTCGGTGCCCACCGGCGCCGGCATCTGCCTGCTGATGGCCGACATCGAGCCGCTCAAGCCGAGCAACACCGGCTGGCTGGTCGCCGATGTGGTGGCCGAGACCTTCGCCTTCGGCTGGGCGCGCACCGAGACCGACCCCGCGCTGTTGGCGTTGCTGAGCGACCCGCAGTGGCAAGCGTATGTCGTGTTTCCGGGCGAATACGCGGCGCCCGATCGGGTGGTGCACAGCGTCGAACCGCCCGACGCGCTGCGTGGCGCCAGCCCCAAGCGCCCGCTGTTCATCCTGCTCGACGGCACGTGGGCCGAGGCGCGCAAAATGTTCGGCCGCAGCCCCTGGCTGAACCACCTGCCGGTGCTCAGCCTGGCGCCCGAGCAAGCCTCGCAATACAAGCTGCGCCGCTCGCGCCGCGACGATCACTTCTGCACCAGCGAGGTGGCCGCGTTGTGCCTGAATCTGGCCGGCGAACACGCTGCTGCGCAAACGCTCGCGGCGTACCTCGATGTGTTCACCCACCACTACCTGCAAGCGAGAAATCAGTTGCCGGTGGCGTGGGACGGCGCGGCGCACCAGCGCTTGCGCGATGTCAGTCGGTAGAGCGCGGCCGAGGATCGTTCGCGTGCTGCAGCAGCGCCTTGGCCGCGTCGATCCGCAACGCAAGGGACACGCTGTCGTCGTTCATGACACGCATCAGGAATTGCTTCGGGTCTTCACCGGCAACCGGCGGCGTCACAGCGCCCGCAGCAACGACCTCCGCGCTCGCCTGCGGCCGATGCGCGCGCGGCCCGAGCCGCTTCGATGCCGCCTCGAACGCCGCCGGCTTGATCATCTGCAGGCCGCGCAGCAAAGTCGCCTGGCCTTCTTCATTGGGCGGGATGTCGAGCCACGGCGTATCGGCGAAGACAGGTGCGAGGTCGGGGGCCACGAAGGCCGACCAGTTGCCGGTGTCTTGCTGCAGGGCCGGCACCAGCGCGGCATGGCGCGGTGCCGACGCGTCGGAAGCAGGCATCAGGCGAATCCGGCTGGCGGCGATATCGGGCAAGAACCGCGAACGCAACGACTCGAGAAACGCCTGCGCCTGCGCGACCGCGATCGGCTCGGCGAGCGAGAACCAGAGCTGCAGGCCATCGGTGCCGGAGACGGCAATGGCCGGAGCCGGAAGTTCCAGTTCGGTCTGAACGCCGTGCCAGACCCGCGAGAGAACCTCCCAGTCCGGCGGCCGCATCAGCTCGATCACCATGGCCCGCACGCCGCCCGAAGTGTCGATCAACGCCAATGGCGGCGTGTCGGTTTCAGCGTGTGCCTGTGATCGAGGCAGGTACAGGCGATGCAGCTCTGACTGCAGTCGATTCATGGCGGTGAGGGTGGGTTGGTGTCAGGCGCAAATGCGGCCCGACGACTTTACCCGGTGCGGGGCGGCGATGTCGCGGCGCAACACGCGGGCATCACGATCGTGGGCGAATCGCACCCGCTCCCGATCACGTTCCGAGGCGGTCTGCCGAACGCCTGCTTATGACCGCCGCCACCCGTGTCCCCCTGCCGGACTTCGCCCGCCCGCTCTCCTGAACCTCGCGTCGACGGCCACCCGGAGGGCGGAGCACCGCCGACTGCTGCCCGACGGCCTCGCGAGCAAGGACAACCACATCTTCGAGATCCACGATCCTGCAACCGATGCCGTGGTCGGCTCCTTGTGGCTGGGCGTGCAAAACAGAACCGGCATCCCGCTGGGCTACGTACTCAACATCGAGATCGCTCCGGAGCACAGGCGCCAAGGTCATGCCGCTCGCGCGTTCAAGGCGCTTGAATCGGTCGCGCTCGGCCTTGGGTTCTCGGCCATCGGCCTGCACGTGTTCGCCTACAACAGCGGTGCTCAGGCGTTGTATGCGTCGCTCGGCTACGAAGTGACCGGCTTGAGCATGCGCAAGGCCCTGAGCAACGAACGCGATGTGTGACGCGCCCCCGCCGGCCTGATCCCGCGCCGCCCTCGCGGCGCAACCTTCCTCGCGGCGGTGGTTGACGATCGCGAAGCGGTCGGACCGGCT
>JANMWQ010000394.1:0-8096 GCA_031394085.1 Rhizobacter sp.
CACGAGATGCTGGTCGGCCGCATGATTGAGAAAGGCTACGACGCCGACTTTTCCGAGCGCATCTTCAAGCAGATCCAGGGCTTCGGCGAATACGGGTTCCCCGAGAGCCACGCGGCCGGATTCGCGCAACTGGCCTATGCCAGTTGCTGGATCAAGCGGCATCACCCCGATGCGTTTTTGGCCGCCTTGCTCAACAGCCAGCCGATGGGCTTTTACGCCCCCGCGCAACTGGTGCGGGATGCGCGCGCGCACGGGGTCGAGGTGCGGCCGGTCGACGTGACGGCGAGCGCCGGCCAAAGCACGCTCGAAGCCCTGGCGGTGTCCGCATCCGTGCCTGCGCCCGGCGCGCTGCAGGCAGTGCGCCTCGGCCTCGACCGCGTTGCCGGCCTGTCGGTCGACGCGGCACGGCGCATCGTCGATGCCCGCGCGCAGCGCGCTTTCACGGGTGCCGAAGACCTGACCCGCCGCGCCGCGCTCGATGCCCATGCGCTGCAATGCCTGGCACAGGCCGATGCGCTGCGTGCGCTCACCGGCCACCGCCACCAAGCCGCGTGGGCTGTGGCCGGCATCGACACGCGGCCGACGCCGATGCTGCGCGAGACGCGCGCCGACGAACGCGCGGTCACCTTGCCGGCGCCCGCCGAAGCCGAGGAAACGCTGGCCGACTACCGCGCGCTCGGCCTCACGCTGAATCGCCACCCGCTCGCGTTGCTGCGCGAACAGCTCGCGGCCTTTCGGGTGCAGCCGGCCTCGGTGCTGCGCGACTACCCGAACGGGCGCTTAGCGCGTGCCAGCGGGCTGGTCACGCACCGGCAGCGGCCCGAGACCGCGAAGGGCACGATGTTCGTCACGCTCGAAGACGACACCGGCACCATCAACGCGATCGTCTGGCCGGCGGTCGTCGATTCGCAGCGCAAGCCGCTGCTCGCGGCGAAACTGCTGACGCTGTTCGGCCGTTGGCAGCGCCAGGAAGGGCCCGACGGCCAGGCCGAGGGCGCGGTGATGCACCTGGTCGTGATGAAGGCGATCGACCATTCCGATCTGCTGCAGGGGCTGGTCACCCGCAGCCGCGATTTCAGGTGAGCGCGCACGTGTAGGAGCGGGCTCACAACGCGTCGCGAGCGCGTCCGAATGACACGGTACGAGGCTGTCTTTACAGTTCTTGTAACTCGGCGCCAATCTGCTGCGAACGCAATACGAACTGCCCCAACCCCTCAGGAGAACGCCATGCTGAAGACTCGCAACGCCGTGTGTGCGATCGTCGTCGCGTTCTCGCTCGCGATGGCGGCCTGCCAGCCCGACGAGGGCCCCGTGGAGCGGGCAGGCAAGGGCGTCGACAAGGCCGCGAAGAAGGTCGGCGACCAGGTCGACAAGGCCGCCGACAAGGCCAAGTCCACGGTCGACGACACGAAGAAATAGGCGATCGCCACGCGTCGCGATTCACCCAGCCGTGGCCGCGATAATCGCGGCCATGCTGTACCTGCTGTCCCCCGCCAAATCGCTCGACTACGACACGCCGACACCGCGCGCCGTGGCCCGGCTCGCCACCGACCCGCTGTTCGTCGAGCGTGCCGCCGAACTGATCGCGCTGATGCGCCAACTCAGTGCCGCCGACGTGGCCGCGATGATGGACCTCTCCGACGCCTTGGCCACGCTCAACGTCGAGCGCTACAAAGCCTGGTCGCCGCAGTTCACGCCGGCCAACAGCAAACCCGCTGCGCTCGCGTTCGACGGCGATGTGTACGGCGGCCTGCGCGCCCCGGAACTCGGCCTCGCCGACCTGCGCTGGGCGCAAAAGCATGTCGTGATCCTGAGTGGCCTGCACGGTGTGCTGCGCCCGCTCGATCGGCTGCAACCGTACCGGCTCGAGATGGGCACGCGCCTGCCGAACCCGCATGGCAAGGACCTGTACGCGTATTGGGGCGACAGCCTCGCGCAGCACCTGAACGAGCGCGCCGCGGCCGACGCCACGCCGGTGATCGTCAACCTCGCATCGACCGAATACTTTCGCGCCGCCGACCGCAAACGCGTGCTCGTACCGCGCGTGATCGAGTGCGTGTTCGAGGACTGGAAGAACGGCCAGTACAAGGTCATCAGCTTCTTCGCCAAGCGCGCCCGCGGGCTGATGGCGCGGCATGCGATCACCCAGCGCATCGCCACACCGGCTGGGCTCGAGACCTTCGATGCCGAAGGCTACCGCTTCGATGCGGCTGCATCGGCACGCGACCGGCTGGTTTTCCGCCGCCGCGTCGACTGACCGACCCGCGGGCCGCATCCTGCAGAATCGCGGCATGAGCGACAAGCAGCACGTCACGCCCGAACTGCGCACGTGGATCGTCGAGCAAGCCACCGCCGGGCACTTACCCGATGCGGTGCTCGCGTCGATGCTGGCCAGCGGCTGGAACGAAGACTCGGCCATCGCCGCGCTCGAAGAAGTGCTCACCGGCCACCTCGATGCAAAGGCCATGGCCGCCGAGTTGCCCATGCCGGTGCGTGTGCCCGAGCCGCTGCCGCACGGCACGCGCACGACCGTGTGGGCGGGTGACCGCGAGGTCAAGGTGCTGGTGAATTTGCTGGCGCCGCGCGTCGTCGTCTTCGGTGACCTGCTGAGCGACGCCGAGTGCGACGAGATGATCGCGCTCGCGGCCCAGCGGCTCGCGCGCTCCGAGACCGTGCAGACCGACACCGGCGCGAGCGAGGTCAACGAGGCGCGCACCAGCCAGGGCATGTTTTTCGAGCGCGGCGAGCACCCGGTCGTGGCCCGCATCGAGGCCCGCATGGCCGCGCTGCTCGACTGGCCGATCGAGAACGGCGAGGGCCTGCAGGTGCTGCGCTACGGCCCCGGCGCCGAGTACAAGCCGCACTACGATTACTTCGACCCCGCGCACTCGGGCACGCCCTCGATCCTCAAGCGCGGCGGCCAGCGCGTCGCCTCGCTGGTGTGCTACCTGAACACGCCCCCCAAAGGCGGTGCGACCGTGTTCCCCGATGTGCAGCTCGATGTGGCGCCGCAGCGCGGCCATGCCGTCTTCTTCAGCTACGACCGCGCTCACCCGGTCACGAAAACACTGCACGGCGGCGCGCCGGTCGTCGACGGCGAGAAGTGGGTCGCGACCAAGTGGCTGCGCGACGGGCGCTTCGTTTGAGCGCGGCGGGCGTCTTTTACGAAAGCTTTGACGAAAGCGAACTTCCGCTCGCCGGCATCCGCGTCGTCGACCTCACCCGCCTGCTGCCCGGCCCGCTGGCCACGCGCCACCTCGCCGAACTCGGTGCCGAGGTGCTGAAGATCGAAGGCCCGGCCGCGCAGGGGCAAGACGACGCCACCCGCTTCATGGGCCAGACCAGCGCCGAGCACCAATCCGGCGAGCCGGCGCTGACCTTCCGCGAGTTGAACCGCGGCAAGCAGTTGCTGCGGCTCGATCTGCGCACGCCCGAGGGCACGGCTGCGCTGATCGAGCGGGTGCGCGGCGCCGACGTGCTGGTCGAGGGCTTTCGCCCCGGCGTGATGGACAAGCTCGGCCTCGGCTGGGAGGTGCTGCGCACCGTCAACCCGAAACTCGTGATGTGCGCGATCAGCGGCTACGGCCAGCGCAGCGCCTGGGCGCACCGCGCCGGCCACGACATCAACTACATCGCGATGGCCGGCGTGCTGGCGCAGATCGCCACGGTCGACGGTGAACTCGCGGTTCCGAACTTCCAGATCGGCGACCTGATGGGCGGCACGCAGGCGGCTGTCAGCGGCATCCTGGCCGGGCTGCTGGGCGCGCAGCGCGGCGGGCGCGGGCGCTTCGTCGACGTCTCGATGGCGCACGAGGTGCTGCGCCACCACGTGCTCGCGATCTGCACGCTGAAGGCCACCGGCCGCACGCCGACCCCCGGGCGCGACCTGTTGTCGGGCGGTGTGCCTTGTTACGGCGTTTACCCGACGGCCGACGGGCGGCACCTGGCCGTCGGTGCGCTGGAGCTGAAGTTCTGGCAGGCGCTGTGCGGGGTAGTCGACCGGCCGCAGTGGGCCAGCAGCCACTGGTCGCTCGGCCTCGCGGTCGGCGGGCCCGAATCGATGGCGTTGCGCGCCGAGCTGGCGGCGGTGTTCGCCGCCGAGCCGCTGGCGCGTTGGGTCGAGCGCTTCGACGGCGTGGACGCGTGCGTCACGCCGGTGCTGAGCTTGGAGGAAACCCTGAGTCACCCGGTGTTTCGTTGAGCGCGGTGTCAACCGCCTGGCAAGCGGGCCCGTTGTGATTCGCGAGCACTCGCTCTTTACTCAAACTTTTCCTGCAGGAAACACCATCATGAAGAAAATCATCGCCGTTCTGATCGCCTCCGCGTTCTCGATGGGCGCCTTCGCCCAAGCAGCTGCTCCTGCCGCTGCTGCCCCGGCCGCGCCGATGGCCAAGGCCGAAATGAAGAAAGAAGCCCCGGCCAAGAAGCACGTTGCCAAGAAGCACGCAAAGAAGAAGGCCGCTGCGAAGCCGGCTGCCTGAGCAACCCAGCGCTCGACGAAAAACCCGGCCTCGGCCGGGTTTTTTGCGTATTTGGCACGGGTCCAGCCGGGTGATGTCGTCTCAAGCCCGCAAACGAATCTCTTCCGCGTTGGCGAACGGCCGGCTCAGTTCGATCCGGCGCCACTTGCGTTGCTCCCAGGTCTGCGGCCCCTGCACCGGCCAGCGCTCGATCAGCGGCGCCAGTTCGGCACGTGGCACGCGCGTGAACACCGGGTGCGTGAGCCCCAGGAACCAGCGGCCTCGCCGCAGCCGCAACGGCAGCGGTGCACGCGCTTCGTTGACCCAGTAGACGCACGCCTTGTCGGCCCAGAATGCCTGGCGCTCGAAGTTCACGCGGCCCGCGAAACCCGTGTCGGCCGGGAAGATCAGGCAGGCGTCGCCCAACTCGACGACGGCCTGCACCAGATCGCCCGGCGAGTCGCCCGAACCGCGGTGCACGAGCACCACGCGCTCGATCTCGGGCGCCTGCAGCCGATCGACCTCGGCTTCGTTGCGATAGACCACGATGTCTTGCCCTTGCCAAGCGGTGCGCCACGACGATTTCATTCTCGATTCCTCCATCAGGCAGCCGACCGTAACGCGCAGGCACGCATCTGCCTGTCAGCAGACGCATCAAGGTGAAAGCGGGTGTTCGTTCAGGTTCCGGATGTCGACCGGTTCGATCGCATCGGCCGGCGTGAACGCGAACACCTTGCCGTAGAAATACAGTTCGGCCTCGAACACGCGCTGGATCGTGCTGGCGCGCCGAAAACCGTGCTGCTCGCCCTCGAACAAAAGGTAGGCGACCGGCAGGCCCTTGGCGTCTACCGCGTCGAACATCGCCTGTGCCTGTGCCGGCGGCACGGCTCTGTCTTCGGCGCCCTGGAACAGGATCATCGGGCTCGCCAGACGCGCGGTGTGGTGGACCGGCGAGCGTTCGGTGTAGCGCGCCTTTGCCTGCGGGTACGGCCCGACCAGCCGGTCGAGGTAGCGCGACTCGAACTTGTGCGTGTCGGCGACGAGCGCTTCGAGGTCGCCGATGCCGTAGTGGCTCGCGCCGGCCTTGAAGAAGCTGCGGAAGGTCAGCGCGCACAGGGTCGTGTAGCCGCCCGCGCTGCTGCCGCGGATCACGACGCGCGCGCCGTCGACATCACCGCGCGCGATCAGAAACCGCGCCGCGTTGATCGAGTCGTCGACATCGACGACGCCCCATTGCCCGTCGAGCCGCGCGCGGTAGGCGCGGCCGTAACCGCTGCTGCCGCCGTAGTTCACGTCGACGACCGCGAAGCCGCGGCTGGTCCAGAACTGGACCGACCACTTGAAGGCGGCGTCGGTCGCGCCGGTCGGCCCTCCGTGGCTGATCACCATCAGCGGCGGCAGGGCCCCCTCGGGGCCGCGGAAGTTGCGGTTCGTCGGCGCGTAGAAAAGAGCGTGGGCGTGCAGGCCGTTCTCGGTCGGGAAGGTGATCGCCTCGGCCACCGAGACGAAACCGCTCGGCGCGGCGGCGCGGCTCGAGGCACGCAGTGTGCGCATATCGAGCGTGCGCAAGTCGAGCCTCACCACCGCCTCGGGCGCGTTCTCGCTGGCGCCGATGAACACCGCGAAGTCCGCACCGACCTGCAACTGCGAGATCGCGCAGAACGGGGTGTCGATCGGCTCGAGCGCGCCGGTCTCGGCGTCGAGCCGCGCCAGCCCGGCGCGGCCGGCTCCGCTGTAGGTGCAGACGATCCGGCCCGCGCCGTCGAAACCGTAGGTCGACATCGCGAACGCCCACTGCGGCGCGCCGAACTCGGCCTGCATCGGGCACAGCGCCTGCACCTCGGTGCCGCGCCGGCGGTACAGGTTCCACCAACCGCTGCGATCGGAGACGAAATGCAACTCGCCGCTCGGCGACCAGGTCGGCTGAAAGATCGATTCACTGGCGCCGCCGGCCACTCTTTCGGGCGTGCCGAGGCTGCCGTCGGCGAGCACCTCGGCGAGCCACAGCTCGGTGCCGTCCCACGGCATGTTCGGGTGGTCCCAACTCAGCCAGGCGAGATGCCGGCCGTCGGGGCTGGGGCGGGGCGAGGCGAAGAAGTCGTGCCCGCTGGCGAGCACCTGCGTGCTGCCGTTCGAGAACTTGATACCGACGATCGTGGTCACCGCTTCGCCACCTTCGACGCGCTCGCGATGGTCTTCGCGCACACACAGCAGGCGCTTGTGGGCGGCGTCGATCGCGAGGTCGGCATGCCGCGCGCCAAGCTCGGCGGTCAGCGCTTGCGGCGCTTCGTCGGCGCGCAGGCGCCACACCTGCTGGTCGGCATCGTTGACGAAGAAGCCGGCCTTTTGGCCGATCGTGAACGCGCCGCCGCCGTATTCGTGCACGCGGCTGCGCACGTTGAGCGGTGCCGGTGTGAGGTCGGCCGTGCGGCCGTCGGCGCTGCGCCAGACGAGCACGTTGCGGCCCTGCTCCTGCGGCCGGCCCTCGCTCCAGAACACGTCGTCGCCGAGCACGCCGAGCTGCCCCAGGCGGATCGTTTCGCCGACGATCACGTCGGCTGTCACCGGTGAAAGCCAGGTGCCGAACGGTGCCGCGCTCGGCTCGGGTGCCGGCATCGCGACCGGCGCGTCGGACTTGGCAATCCGGGCCTGCTCGCGCAGCATGAACAGGTACAGGCTCTCGACCTTCTCGCGCGCCCAGGGTGTTTTGCGCAAAAACTTCAGGCTCGACGCGATGCTCGGGTCGGTGTTGAAGCTGTTGACTGCGATGCGTTCGCCGAGCCCGGGCCAGCCGAAGTGCGCGACCAGCGCGCCGAGCATCGCCTCCAGCGTCAGGCCGTGCAGCGGGTCTTTCGCCGCGGTCATTCGACGCCCAGGTGTTTTGCGTGGTGCGCGATGTGGTCGGCCATGAACGTGGCGATGAAGTAGTAGCCGTGGTCGAAGCCTTCATGGCGCCGCAGCGTGAGCGGCTGGCCGGCCGCGAGGCACGCGGCCTCGAACAGATGCGGGTGCAATTGCTCGGCGAGAAACTTGTCGGCCAGGCCCTGGTCGATCAGCAGCGGCGGCAGGCGCGCACCCGACGCGACCAGCGCGGTGGCGTCGTGCCGAGCCCAGGCCTTCTTGTCGTCACCGAGGTAGCCGGTGAACGCCTTCACACCCCACGGGCACTGCATCGGCGCGGCGATCGGTGCGAGGGCCGAGACGCTTTGGTAAAGACCGGGGTTGTTCAGCGCCAGCGTCAATGCGCCGTGCCCGCCCATCGAGTGCCCGAACAGGCCGACGCGGTCGTCGCGCGCCTCGAAGTGCTCGAACACGAGCTTGCGCAACTCGCGCGTCACGTAGCTGCCCATGCGCCAGTGCTTGTTCCATGGCGCCTCTAGCGCGTCGAGGTAGAAGCCGGCGCCAGTGCCGAAATCCCAGGCCGCATCGGCGCCTTCAATGCCGGTGTTGCGCGGGCTGGTGTCGGGTGTGACCAGCATCAGGCCGTGTTGTGCCGCATGCTGTTGCGCGCCGGCCTTGATCGCGAAGGTCTCTTCGTTGCAGGTGAGCCCGGCGAGGAAGAACAGCACCGGTACGGGCTTGGTCTTCGCTTGCGGCGGCACGAACACGCCGAACTTCATCGGCGTTCCGGTCTCT
>JANMWQ010000413.1:0-4571 GCA_031394085.1 Rhizobacter sp.
AGAAGACCACGGGCACGGCGCCGCCCAAAAATTCCACCAAACATCCCACCAAACATTCTCACAAGCACGGAGCGAAATCATGACCCAGGGCCTGCGCCGATTCCATGTCGGCGATCGACTGTCGGAGATGACCATCCACAACGGCACGGTCTATCTCGCCGGGCAGGTGGCGAACGACGCATCGCAAGACATCCGCGGCCAGACCGAGCAGGTGCTCGCTGCCATCGACAAGCTGCTGCACGAGGCCGGCACCGACAAGGCGCAGATCCTGATGTGCCAGATCTTCATCAAGGACCTGGCCGACTTCGCGGTCATGAACGAGGTCTGGGAAGACTGGCTCGCTCCCGGCGACGCGCCACCGCGCGCGACCGTGCAAGCGAACCTCGCGAAGCCCGATTGGCGTGTCGAGATGGTGGTGACGGCGGCGGTGTGAAGGCCGGCAGACGTTCGCTCCTTGGTCTGGTGACCGCCGTGGTCATCGGCGCGGCGGCGATGCAGGGGTTCACGTGGTGGTCGCGCGAGCGGCTCGGCGCGCAGGTGGCTGCCGCCGCGAAGCCGGGAGACATCTACATGATCGCGTCGGTCACCTGCGTTTACTGCGCTGCAGCGCGCGCATGGTTCACCGAGAATCGTGTGCCGTTCAGCGAGTGCCTGATCGAACGCGATGCGCTGTGTGCCGCGAAGTACAACGCGTTGATGGCGCCCGGCACGCCGGTGATGCTGGTGCGCGGCAAGCGGTTGCTCGGTTTTAGCGCGCAGGCGATTGCTGATGCACTTGCGACGCGGCCGCTTTGAAGTTTTCAACAACGAACCCGCATTCATGACCCAACGCGTTCTCACCGGCATCACGACCACCGGCACGCCGCACCTCGGCAACTACGTCGGTGCGATTCGACCGGCGATCGCGGCGAGCCGCGAGCCTGGCGTCGAGAGTTTTTTCTTCCTCGCCGACTACCACGCGCTGATCAAGTGCGACGAGCCGGCGCGCATCGAACGCTCGCGCCTCGAGATCGCCGCGACCTGGATCGCCGCGGGGCTCGACACCGAGCGCACCACCTTCTATCGGCAAAGCGACATCGTCGAGATCCCCGAGCTGACGTGGCTGCTGACCTGCGTCGCGTCGAAGGGCCAGATGAACCGCGCGCATGCCTACAAGGCAGCGGCCGATGCGAACGTGGCGGCGGGTGAAGACATCGACGCCGGCGTCACGATGGGGTTGTTCAGTTACCCGATCCTGATGGCGGCCGACATCTTGATGTTCAACGCGCACCGCGTGCCGGTCGGGCGTGATCAGGTGCAGCACATCGAGATGGCGCGCGATCTGGCGCAGCGCTTCAACCACCTGTTCGGTAACGGCCGCGAGCTGTTCGTGCTGCCGCAGGCGAACGTCGACGAACGCGTCGCGATGCTGCCGGGCCTCGACGGCCGCAAGATGAGCAAGAGCTACGACAACACGGTGCCGCTGTTCGAGGGTGGCGCGAAAAGCCTGCGCGATGCGCTGGCCCGGGTCGTGACCGATTCGCGTTTGCCGGGCCAGCCCAAGGATGCCGACGGCTCCCACCTCGTCGCCATCTTCGAGGCCTTCGCGAGCGATGCCGAGCGCGTGGCGTTTCGCAGCGAACTGCAGGCCGGCATGGGCTGGGGCGACGCGAAGGTGCTGGTGGTCGAACGCATCGAGCGCGACCTGGCTCCGCTGCGTGCGCGCTACGCCGACCTGATGGCGCATCCCGAGCACATCGAGGAGACGCTGCTCGAAGGCGCGCGCAAGGCGCGTCGGGTGGCGGCGCCGTTCCTCGCCGAGTTGCGCGATGCGGTGGGCTTGCGGCGGATGGTGGCGGTGGCTGCACCCGTCTTCGCCGAGAAGGCAAAAGTCGCATTGCCGAGCTTCAAGCAGTACCGCGAGGCCGACGGCAAGTTCTACTTCAAGCTCGCCGCCGCGGATGGCCGCGTCTTGCTGCAGAGCGATGCGTTCGAGACCGGTCGCGATGCCGGCCAGTGGGTCGCGCGGCTGAAAGCGCAGGGCGTGGCCGCGGTGCCGGATTCACCGGTCGCGCACGGCGAGGGCGTCAGCGCGCAGGACGTGGCCGACGCGCTGGCCGTGCTGGCGCTTGCGCCTCAGTAAGTCAGACCGATCGCGGCGCGCACCTCGCGCATCGTCGCCCGCGCGACACCGCGCGCCTGCTCGGTGCCGACCTCGACGATCCACTGCACTTGCTTCGGGTTGCTCAGATATGCCTCGGCGCGCTCACGCCAAGGCTGCTGCTCCTCGATGATCGCGTCGATCACCGGCTGTTTGCACTCGAGGCAGCCGATGCCGGCGGTCGTGCAGCCTTTGTGCACCCAGGCTTGCGTGTCGGCATCGGAGTACACGGTGTGGAACTGCCACACGGGGCAGCGCGCCGGGTCGCCTTTGTCGGTGCGGCGCACGCGATCGGGGTCGGTCTGCATCCGTTTGACCTTGCGCTCGACCTCGGCCGGCGCTTCGCGCATCGCGATGTCGTTGCCGTAGCTCTTGCTCATTTTTTGGCCGTCGAGGCCGGGGAGCCTGCTGGTCTCGGTCAGCAGCGTGGCCGGCTCGGGCAAGACAGTTTCGCCACGGCCGTACAGGTGGTTGAAGCGCCGCGCCACCTCGCGCGTGATCTCGATGTGCGGCGCCTGGTCTTCGCCGACGGGCACGAAGGCGGCCTTGTAAATCAGGATGTCGGCCGCCTGCAGCAGCGGATAGCCGAGAAAGCCGTAGGTGGCCAGGTCTTTGCCGCGAAGGTGGTCGATTTGGTCCTTGTAGCTTGGCACGCGCTCCAGCCACGACAGCGGCGTGCCCATCGCGAGCAGCGTGAACAGCTCGGCGTGTTCGGGCAGTCGGCTCTGGATGAACAGCGTGGCCTTGGCCGGATCGATGCCTGCGGCGAGCCAGTCGACCACCATGTCGTAGACGTTGCGCTCCAGGTCGGCATGGTCTTCGTAATGCGTGGTCAGCGCGTGCCAGTCTGCGACGAAATAGAAGCAGTCGAACTCGTCCTGCAACTTCACCCAGTTTTTCAGCGCGCCGTGGTAGTGGCCGAGGTGCAGCGCGCCGGTCGGGCGCATGCCGGAGAGAGCACGTTGCTTCATCGCCGAGATTCTAGAGAGGGCACGCCGCTACACTCCGCGCCCTGTGAAGCGAATCGTCATACTCATTTCGGGCCGCGGCTCGAACATGGAAGCCATCGTACGTGCCTGTGCCGCGGAGGGTTGGCATGCGCGCGTCGCGGCGGTGATTGCGAACCGGGCCGATGCGGCGGGGTTGGCGTTCGCACGTCAGCATGGCATCGCGACCGAGGTTGTCGATCACACCGCGTTCGACTCGCGCGAAGCATTCGACGCCGAACTCGCACGCGCGATCGACGCGCACGCGCCCGATGTGGTCGCACTCGCCGGCTTCATGCGCATCCTGACCGATGCGTTCGTCGCGCGCTTCGAGGGTCGCCTGGTCAACGTTCACCCGTCGTTGCTGCCGGCCTTCACGGGCCTGCACACGCACCGCCGCGCGATCGCGGCCGGTTGCAAGCTCGCCGGCGCGACCGTTCACTTCGTCACGTCGACGCTCGACCACGGGCCGATCATCGCGCAGGCCGTGGTGCCGGTGCTGCCCGGCGACACGCCCGAGGCGCTCGCCGCACGCGTGCTCGAACGCGAGCATGTGCTGTACCCGCGCGCGGTGCATTGGCTGGTGCAAGGCCTGCTGTGCACGACCGACGGCGTCGTCAGCCACACGCGCGGCGAGCCTCAGCTGCTGCGTTAGAACAAGCTCGCCGCGATGTTGATCGTGAGCGCGAGGACCGTTGTGTTGAACGCGAACGAGAGAATCGCCTGCAGCAGCACGAGGCGCCGCATCGGGCGCGTCGAGATCGAGACGTCGGCCGTCTGCGAGGCCACGGCGATCGTGAACGAGAAGTACAGGAAGTCGGCGTAGTCGGGCCTGAAGGTCTTGTCGGGGTCGGGAAAGTGCAGCCCGGTGCCGTGTTGCGTTCGGTAGTACAGGCTCGCGTAGTTCATCGCGAACAGCGTGGGCAACAGCAGCCACGAGCCGGCGACAGTCGCGAGCGCGAACAGCACATGCGGCACCGCGTGGTGCGAGCCCTGCTTCGCGCCCGCGAGTTCGACGACGATCGCGACGATGCTGAACACCACCGCGACGACCACGAGCGTCAGCACCACCGCCGCGCCTTCGGCCTGCGCGATCGCGCTGCGGCGCAGGTGCTCGTGGTCGGCTTGCAGCATCAACCAGCCGATCATCACGAGGAACAGCCAGACGCCGGTGTTCCACCCGATCAGCGCGCGCGTGATCGGGTTCGCGATGCCCGGCACCAGCACAGCGACCGCCACACCGATGGCGATCGAGATCAACATGCGCGGGCGGGTGCGGGCGTGCCAGAGCAGCCCGGTCATGGTGCCGCCATCGGTGCAAAGCGAGGTTGCACCACGCCATCGATCGCGACGGTCTCGAAGAACATCGCATGCGGCCGCACCCACCAGCCGGTCGCGCTGTAGAGCGGCCGGTAGACGACCAGCGGCTCGTGGGTTTCGCTGTG
>JANMWQ010000427.1:0-2828 GCA_031394085.1 Rhizobacter sp.
TCACGTCGGGCTGGCGCGACACGACGGTGAACGGGCCGGTGCCGTTCGCGTTCATCGCGGCGTAGTTCTGCTCGCCGGCGTTGAAGTCTTGCGTCTTGGCGGCGTTGTTCTTCTCGGCCCACGCCTTGCTCATGATGAAGATCGAGTTCGCGTGCTGCAGGAAGATCGGATCGACCTCCTTGAGGTTGAATTCGACCGTCAGGTTGTCGGTCTTCTTCGGCTCGCCCATCGCGTTGGCGTAGACCTTGATGTCGGAGCTGGGCTGCTGCGCGCGTTTGAACGAGAACACCACATCGTCGGCGGTGAACGGCGTGCCGTCGTGAAACTTGACGTTCGGCCGCAGCTTGAAGCGCCATTGCAGCGGGCCGGTCTGCTGCCATTCGGTCGCGAGCTGCGGCACGATGGCGAGTTGCTTGTCGCGGCCGGTGAGCGTTTCGTAGACCTGGCTGTTCAGCGAATTGGTCAGCGACTCGTTGCGCGAGTAAGGGTCGAGCGTCTGCAGGTCGCCCTGCGAGGCCCAGCGCAGCGTTTGCGCCTGTGCCGTGACCGCGACAAGGCTCAAGCACAGCGCGGCAGCCGCAGCCTTCACGGCAAAAAGCGCCGCCGAGGGAACACGTTTCATTTCTCTTGCTCCGGCAAATTGGAAAACCGGCAGTTTAGGGCCGGCACCCCACGCGGCATGGGCAGGGAAAACCTCAGCGCGTGCCGCTTGCTGTCGAGCAGGTTTCAGGCAGGCGGAGTGCCTGGGCCGCCCGTCGCATCAAGGCACTTCTTCCGCCGCAGCGCGATCGACGGGTTGCGATGGCTGCGACTCGGCGTCGTTGATATCCACGCTTGTCAAGTCGACCTTTGCGTCAAGGCCAAAAACAACGAAGCCGCTGGTTCGCAGCGGCTTCGGATGAGTTTGCCGTGCCTCAGCGCCAGCGCGATTGCGGCACTGTCTTCAGCTCGCCAGGCAGCGACGCGAAGTAGGTCGCGAGGGTCTTCGCCTCGGCGTGGGTCAGCAGGCGCGACATGCCCTGCATGATCGCGTTGTTGCGGCCGACCTGCGGGTTTCTGTCGATCTGATAGCCGCGCAGCGCGGCGTAGAGGTAGTCGCCGTGCTGACCGGCGAGCTTCGGGTAGCTCGGGTCGATCGGAGCGCTGTAATTCGCGCCGTGGCACGACGCGCAATTGCCCTTCGCGAGCAGCGCGCTCACGTTGGCAGGCACCGCTTTGGTCAACGCAGCCGGCACCGGATCGGCCTTCGCTTCGGAGGAATAGAAGGCAGCGAGGTCGGCCATGTCCTGGTCGTTGAGCGATGTGGCAACGCCGTGCATCGTCGGGTGCTTGCGGTCGCCCTTCTTGTACTGCGTCAGCGCCGAAACGATGTACTTCGGGTTCTGGCCCGCGATCATCGGCACGCGGTAGACCTCCGGGAAGCTCGCTTTGTAATCGGGGATGCCGTGGCAGCCGATGCACATCTGGGCCTTTTTCTCGCCAGCCTTCGCATCGCCGGCCTTCGCGTCTTGCGCCGAAGCGTTCGACGACAGCCCCAATCCAGCGGCCAAGGTCACCAGCGCGATCATCGAACGGACGAGGTTTTTCATGATTCCAGCACGCGATGTTTTCGGTTCAATCTTCGATTATAGGGGCCGCCTTATACTGACTCGGCACCCTCAAACCATACCCCTGCGGCCTCGCGCCCGCACGCTCGCCATGAAGTTCCAAGGCTCCGAAAATTACGTTGCCACGCCCGACCTGATGCTCGCGGTGAACGCCGCGGCGACCTTGAAACGCCCGCTGCTGGTCAAGGGCGAACCCGGCACCGGCAAGACGATGCTGGCCGAAGAAGTGGCGCAGGCGTTGAACATGCCGCTGCTGCAGTGGCACATCAAGTCAACCACGAAAGCGCAGCAGGGCCTGTACGAGTACGACGCGGTGAGCCGGCTGCGCGACAGCCAGCTCGCGGGCACAGAAGGCAGCGAGAAGGTCAAGGACATCAGCAACTACATCGTCAAAGGCGTGCTGTGGCAGGCCTTCACGGCCGACCAGCCGGTGGTGCTGCTGATCGACGAGATCGACAAGGCCGACATCGAGTTCCCGAACGACCTGCTGCGCGAGATCGACCGCATGGAGTTCTACGTCTACGAGACGCGCGAGCTCGTCAAGGCGGTGCACCGGCCGCTCGTCTTCATCACCTCGAACAACGAGAAGGAGCTGCCCGACGCCTTTCTGCGCCGCTGCTTCTTTCACTACATCAAGTTCCCGGATGCCGAGACGATGCAGCGAATCGTCGGCGTGCATTTCCCGAACCTCAAGAAAGAGCTGTTGTCGGCCGCGTTGAAAAACTTCTACGACGTGCGCAACCTGCCAGGACTGAAGAAGAAGCCCTCGACAAGCGAGTTGCTCGACTGGCTCAAGCTGCTGCTCGCCGAAGACATCCCGCTCGAGGTGCTGCAGAGCAAGGACGACAAGGTCGCGGTGCCGCCGCTGGTCGGCGCGCTGCTGAAGAACGAACAAGACGTCTCGCTGTTCGAGAAGCTGGTGTTCATGCAACGCAACAATCGATGAGCTGGCTGAGCCCGGTCGAACTCAAGGGCGCGCACTGCACGCTCGAACCCCTCGCACCCGATCACCACGACGCGCTCGCCGCGGCCACGAGCGACGGCGAACTCTGGCAGCTTTGGTACACCGCCATTCCGAGCCCCGCGACGATGCGCACCGAGATCGCACGCCGGCTCGACCTTCAGGCCAAGGGCTCGATGCTGCCGTTCACGACGCGCGACGCCGATGGGCGAGTTGTCGGCATGACCACCTACATGAACGTCGACGCCGCGCACAAGCGC
>JANMWQ010000460.1:0-4492 GCA_031394085.1 Rhizobacter sp.
CGGCTTGGCAGTCGCGCGCGCGCAGCACGCAGTGAAAGAACTCGCGGCCAAGCTGACGGCCAAGGGCGTGAACGTGAAGTACGCGATCCACCCGGTCGCGGGCCGCATGCCGGGCCACATGAACGTGCTGCTGGCCGAGGCTGAAGTGCCCTATGACCAGGTCTTCGAGATGGAAGACATCAACGGCGAGTTCGGCCAAGCCGATGTGGCGATCATCCTCGGCGCGAACGACGTCGTGAACCCCGCCGCGCACATCAAAGGCAGCGCGATCTACGGCATGCCGATCCTCGAAGCCTTCAAGGCCAAGACCATCATCGTCAACAAGCGCTCGATGGCCGCGGGCTACGCCGGCCTCGACAACGAACTCTTCTACATGGACAAGACCATGATGGTGTTCGGCGACGCGAAGAAGGTGGTCGAGGACATGGTCAAGGCGATCGAGTAACGGTGGTCGATGGCGTTGTAATACAATTATCGTCATCGTATTCAAGGCCGCCATCATGACCCTCACCGTTCGCCTCGACGCCGCCACCGAATCCGCGCTCGACCGCTATTGCGCCGAGCGCGGCGTGACCAAGAGTTTGGTCGTGCAAGAGTCGCTGGCGGTCTACTTGCTGGCCGACGCGGCCGTGCCACGCCAAGCTTTGTCGACGGGGGTCAGCGCGAACTACAAGGCGTTCGCCGATGCCGGTCTGATCGGCGCCGTGGCGCTGGGGCGCAGCGCTGACAAGGCGGGTGTGCGGGCGCAGATGGCCGAGCATTTCGCGCAACGCAAGGCGCGCCGAGGCGGCGCGTGACCGTCGCGTTCCAGAGCCCGCCCGCGTCATCCACCCTGATCGACACCGGCATGCTGGTGGCGCTGTTCGATCAGCTCGATGCGCATCATGGCGCGGCCACGAGGTGGATGGCGGGCAACTCGGCTTCGCTGCTGACGGTCGCACCGGTGCTGACCGAAGCCTCATTCTTCTTGCCCGCGCGCCTGCGTGCCTCGCTCGCCCGCATGGCGGCCCGTGGCGTGCTGCAACTGCACCTGCCCGATGCCGACGGCTATGCGCGCATCGCGCAGCTCTTCGTCAAGTACGCCGATCAGAATCCCGACTGGGCCGATCTCGAATTGGTCTGGCTCGCCGAAGCCACCGGCATCACGCGCATCGCCACGCTCGATGTGGCCGACTTCAGCGTCTACCGCATCCACGGCCGCAAGCGCTTCGAGCTCGAACTGCTGCGCTGATTTCAGGCGACCAGCCAGCCCGGCGCTCAATGCATCTTGTCGCGCGGTGGCTTGCGGAATGACTTCGGCGTGTAGACGTTGCCGTCCCACTCGCCACGGTCGCGGGCACGCTGGATCGCCTCATCGGCAGCCTTGCGCGCACGCTCGGCTTCTCGCCGCGCGTCGCGCCAGTGCCAGACCTTCAGGCCGAGGCGGCGCAGGCCGAAAGTGGCACGGCGCACCGCGGTGTCGAAGCGATAGCGCCGCGGCGCGCTGACGAACAGCCGCACCAGCAGCACGAGGCAGACCGTGAAGACAATCGCGGCGAACACACGTTCGATCATGGCGGGACAACGCGGTGGTGGTGGCGGGCGGAAGGGAACGGCTGCTGACGGAAAACCGACGCTCGATTATCGAACGTCTGTGGCGCCAACGCGCGTCGCGTTTCTCGAGCGGCGTGATGCACTACGCTTGGTGCTGTCGTCAAGTCGAGGGGGGAGCCGACCGTGATGAGCGAACAGGGGCCGAAATACGGGGCAGCGGCCGCACTGACCCTCGCTGCCGCCAGCCTGCTCAGCGCCGTGCCAGCGCGCGCGAAGGGCAGCATCGACGCGACCGCGCTGCGCGAGTTCGGCGGCCGTTACGCCGCCGATTGCGCCGACCCGGGCAGCACGCAGTTGCGCGTCGAGGCCGACGCCTTGTTCGTCGAGCAGGCCGGTCAGCGCATGACGGGGCGCAACCCGGTCAGCGCCTACCGCCATTTCGGCACCGGCGTGCCGCCGAAGAATTTTCAGGTCGCATTGACCGGTGAAGTGCGCGTCGGCCCGAAGCTGATCTTCCGGGTCTATGCCGACGCGGCCGGCCCCTACATCGAGCTCGGCGGCGACGCGCGGGTCACCGCCGCGCTGACCCCGGCGTTGACGACGCCGCGCTACCGGCGCTGCGAGCCGCGCGTGATCGCGCCGTCGGGCGCGGTGCCCGAGATGTCGGTGCTGATCGGCGACCCGGCTTTCAAGCGCGCCTACCTGCGCGCGATCGGCGCCAAGGCATCGAAGCGCTGGCTCGTGCGTTTGGACGGCCCGGCCGCGCCGACGCGCGCACAACGCTTCGACGGCACGCCCTATGTGGTCGTCGCGATCTGCAAGGCGCACGACTGCTACGACCACAGTGCGGTCTTCTTGTATTCGGCCGCGCAGCAGCGCGTGTTCGGGCTCATCCAGCAACGCGGCGTAACGACCTTGGCAGGTGCACCGGACCCCGCGCTCGCATCGCAGCTGAACTGGCTGTGGCGCAAGGAGTGGCGTCAACCGTGAGCGCTGGGCCCGCTCAGCCGCCGTGCCGAGCGCGCCAGCGATCGAGCCGCGCCACGCCGCGCCCCGGGCTGAGGTAGTCGGGGGCGATGGCGGCGAGCGTGGCCGCCGTGATGCCGAGTTGCGCCAGGCCCGGCAGCTTGCCGCTCGCGACATTCGGCACCCGCATCGAGGCGAGGTTGTCGCGCGACATCAGCGGCGCCCCGGGCATCATCTCCATCGCCAGCGCCTGCAGGTTGCCGAGCGCGTCGGGCAGGCCGATCACCGGCCGCACGTGGCCCGCGTATCGGCCGGCGGCCTGCACCAATTGCTTGAGCGTGAGCACCTCCGGGCCGGCGAGCTCGTAGGTTTTGCCGATGGTCGAATCGTCGTCGAGGCACGTCACGATGGCGGCGGCCACGTCTTGCACCCACACTGGCTGGAAGCGCGCATCGGCACCCGCCAGCGGCATCACCGGGAACACGGCCTGCAACTGCGCGAACAGGTTCAGAAAGCTGTCGTGCTCGCCGAAGATCACCGATGGCCGCAGCATCGTCAAGGCCAGCCCGGCGCCCGCCAGCAGCGCCTCGCCGGCCGTCTTCGAGCGCAGGTAGCGGCTCGGCGCGTTCGGTCCCGCGCCGAGCGCGCTGACATGAATGACGCGCTTCACGCCCGCCGCCGCGCACGCCTTCGCGAGCGTGCGCGGCAGCGCCACGTGCGCGCGCTCGAACTGCGCCTCGCTGCCGTGCAGGATCGCGACAAGGTTGATCACCGCATCGCGCCCGCGCAACAGCGCGGTGAGCTGGGCCTCGTCGTGCACGTCGGCGTCGACCAGGCGCAGCGTTGGCAGCGACTGCAGGTGTTTCGCGCGCTCGGGCCGGCGGCTCGGCACGACGATCTGGGCGCTGCCGCCGCCGGAGCGGTCGACCAGCAGGCCGCACACGCTGCGGCCGACGAAGCCGGTACCGCCGAGGATCAAAATGTTGTCGTTCATGGTGTTCGGGCCTGCGTGCTCCGACACAGGGTTCGGATTCCAGCAGAATGATGCCGCACACGGTGCCCGCATGAAGAAACCTTGTTCCGTACCCGACCACTGCGCAGCCCGCGGCGGTTTCACGTTGATCGAAATGATGGTCGTCGTGGCCGTCATCGCGATCCTGGCGTCGATCGCGCTGCCGAGCATTCGCGCGCGGCTGGTGCGCGACCAGATCGTCGAGGCGATGAAGATCGCCGATGTCGCGAAGGCGCCGGTCGCGGCGCTCTGGGGCATCACGAAGGCGATGCCGGCCGACAACGCCGCGGCCGGTCTGCCGGCGGCCGACAAGATCGTCGGCAACTTCGTCAGCTCGGTCACGGTCGACGGCGGCGCGATTCATGTGGTGTTCGGCAACAAGGCGAATGCCGCGATCGCCGGCAAAACCTTGACGCTGCGGCCGGCGGTCGTCGAAGACGTGGCCGTCGTGCCGGTGGCGTGGCTTTGCGGGCACGCCTCTGCCGTGACCAAGATGGTGGCGATGGGCGCCGACCGCACCGACATCGACCCGAACCTGCTGCCTTTGAACTGCAAAGCGGGCGGGTGAGGCGCGCTTCAGCGCAATGCCGACACCACCAGCCACACGTTCGCCGCGCTGATCAGCGCGAACAGTGACCACGCGACGCCCTTGACCACCGGCCCGTTCGCGAACGCGCCCATCAGCCGACGGTCGCCCGTGAACCGCAGCAGCGGCCAGATCGCGAACGGCAGCTGAAAGCTCAGCACCACCTGGCTCAGCACCAGCATCTTGCCGACGCCGCCGTCGCCGAACCACGCGACGCCGATGAACGCCGGGATCAGCGCCAGCGCGCGCGTGATCGCGCGCCGCTGCCAGCACGGAATCTTGAGGTCGAGAAAACCTTCCATCACGATCTGCCCGGCGATCGTGCCGGTGAAGGTCGAGCTCTGGCCCGACGCGAGCAGCGCGATGCCGAACAGCAGCGCCGCGGCCGAGCCGCC
>JANMWQ010000283.1:0-2244 GCA_031394085.1 Rhizobacter sp.
CGCCAACCTCGGCCAGCCGCTCGGCATCGTGATGCTCAACGCCGAGGCCGCCAAGCGCGCCGAAGACTCGACCCAGCGCCAGGCGATGGAGGTCTCGCTCTCGGCCCACCTCGACGCCGTCAACGCCCGGCTCGACCCGCACGAGCAGCTCGACTGCCTGGTGGTCGTGAGCGAACCTTGGACGGTCGACAACGGCTTCATCACGCCGACCTTCAAGGTGCGCCGCAACCGCATCGAGGAGGTCTACGGCGCGCAGTTCGAGCGCTGGACTGGCAAGCACCAGCGGGTGGTGTGGCACCGGGGGTAGGCGCCCGCCGGTTGCACTGCGCTACGCCGGCACCCGCCCCTTGACCGCGTTGGCGCGTGCATCAACCGTGATGCGCCCATCGGCATCGGCAGGCAGGCGCGCTCTCACGCGCTGCTCGAGCAGCGCCAAGTCGGCGGGCGCCATCGCGGCGATACGTGGCGCGATGCCCGGGCCGGTTTGCGCGATCCGCCAGAACGACGCGAAATCGGTGAACGTTCGCTGCACCGTGATCTCGCGCGTCTCGACCTGCACCAGACCCGCGCCGGCCCACAGCTCGCGCATCGCGTCCTGCCGAGAGGCCGCGACGCTCGGCGGCCACACGGGCTGCGAGCCGAGCGCCGCCATCTCCTCTTGCAGGGCGGCGAACGGGAAGCCGCCACCGAGGATGTCCCAGGCATAGGCCGAGACGCTGCCGCCGGGCGCGACGACGCGCGCCATCTCGGCCACGCCCTGGGCCGGATCGGGCACGAAGAAGATCACGAGCGCCATCACTGCTGCATCGAATGCATCGTCGGCGTACGGCAACGCCATCGATTCACCCAGCGTGAACTGCGCCGCGCCGGCCGCCGTGCGCGTGCGCGCGAACGCGAGCTGGCCGGGAGACGGATCGATCCCGTGCACCGAGACCGGGTCGCAACGCTGGGCCAGCATCTCGGTGAACGCGCCGTTGCCGCAGCCCACGTCGACCCAACGCCATCGGGGCGCTGGTGCGAGCCATTGCAGGAAGGTGGCGCCCACGAGCTGGCTCCACTGGCCCATGAAGGCTTCGTAGACGGCGCCGTCGTCGAAGCGGATCTGTGGCTCGTTCATCGGTTGTCTCCGTGCAGGCGGGTCGAACGCGAAGGGTACGCCGACGGGGCTGGTGTGTGCACACCGGCCCCTGCTGCGTCACCACAACGTTCAGGTGCAGTGCCAGCGTAAAGTCGCGCCAGCCCCGAACACCCATGACGAAACCTTCCTCGCGCCTCTCCCGCCCCGCGATCAGCTGCGTGGTGCCGGCCTTCAACGAGGCCGCCAACCTCGGCCCGTTGCTCACCGGCCTGACGGCACAGCTCGCCGGGCTGACCGACCGCTGGGAGATCATCGTGATCGACGACGGCAGCCGTGACGCCACACCGGCGGCGATGGCGGCGTGGGTCGCTGCGCCGGCGCCACCCGGCGTGCGCTACGTGCGCCTCTCGCGCAACTTCGGCAAAGAGGCCGCGCTCACGGCCGGCATCGACCGTGCCGCCGGCGAGGTGGTGCTGTTGATGGATGCCGACCTGCAGCACCCGGCCTCGCTCGTGCCCGAGATGCTGGCGGCCTGGCACGGCGGTGCCGACATGGTCTGCGCGGCGCGCGCGTCGCGCGCTGACGAGGGTTGGGCCAAGCGCCTCGGCACCGCGATCTTCTATCGGCTCGTGAACCACAACTCGCCGGTGCCGATACCGGTCGATGCGGGCGACTTCCGGCTGATGGACCGGCGCGTGGTCGACGCGCTCAAGGCCCTGCCCGAGCGCAACCGCTTCATGAAGGGCCTGTACGCCTGGGTCGGCTTCGAGACCGTGATCATTCCGTACCTGCCGGCGGAGCGGCTCGCCGGCACCAGCAGCTTCTCGCTGCGCAGCTTGTCGAAGCTTGCCTTCACCGGCGTCACCGCGTTCACGAATGCGCCGCTGCGACTGTGGAGCGGCATCGGCGTGCTCGTCGCGTTGTTCG
The DNA here is from genome assembly GCA_031394085.1 of Rhizobacter sp. Taxonomy (GTDB): domain Bacteria; phylum Pseudomonadota; class Gammaproteobacteria; order Burkholderiales; family Burkholderiaceae_C; genus LMDS01. Next base: position 2,006 of record JANMWQ010000283.1, read on the forward strand.
CGCTGGCGTTCGGTGCGTGGATCGTCGTCGAGTACTTCATCTACGGCGCCGACGTACCCGGTTGGGCCACGCTGGCCTGCGCGGTGATGTTCTTCAGCGGCGTGCAGCTGCTGTCGATCGGCATCCTCGGCGAGTACGTCGGCCGCATCTTCGACGAGGTCAAGCAGCGGCCGGTCTACCTGATCGGCAGCGAGACCGGCCGCGGTGCGATCTCTGCCTCGATGCCGAACTCGACGCCG
>JANMWQ010000549.1:0-4030 GCA_031394085.1 Rhizobacter sp.
GCCAAGCTGCAGGCCGCGCGCCTGGCTGCCGACGTGATGGGCACGCCCACCCTCGTGATCGCCCGCACCGACGCCGAAGCCGCCGATCTGGTGACCAGCGACGTCGACGACAACGACAAACCCTTCATGACCGGCGAGCGCACGGTCGAGGGCTTCTACCGCAGCAAGCCGGGCCTGGAGCAGGCGATCTCGCGCGGCCTGGCCTACGCCGAAGTCGCCGACATGGTCTGGTGCGAAACCGGCAAGCCCGACCTGGCCTACGCCAAGCGCTTCGCAGATGCCATCCACGCCAAGTTTCCGGGCAAGCTGCTGGCCTACAACTGCTCGCCGTCGTTCAACTGGAAGAAGAACCTCGACGACGCGACCATCGCCAAGTTCCAAAAAGAACTCGGCGCGATGGGCTACAAGTTCCAGTTCATCACGCTGGCCGGCTTCCACAGCCTGAACTACTCGATGTTCAACCTCGCCCATGGCTATGCGCGCAACAACATGACCGCGTTCGTCGAGTTGCAAGAGGCCGAGTTCGCCGCGGCCGAGCGCGGCTTCACGGCCGTGAAGCACCAGCGCGAGGTCGGCACGGGCTACTTCGATGCGGTCACGACGACGATCGAAGCGCTGTCGTCCACCGGCGCGCTGAAGGGCTCGACCGAAGACGAACAGTTCTTCGACGCCAAGCACGATTGACCCGCGGCTGGCCGGCACAGCGGCGCGGCGTCGGATGGCGCCGCGTCCGCATGTAAGCAAAGCAATCCGGCGATTGGCGTCCGGTAAATACCCTTAGAGTTCCGTCCTTGCGCTTGCGAGGGATTCGGGCCGGGCGAAACCGGCACATCCCCGCTCGTATTCACGAAGGGCTGCACTCTGAACCTCGTCTCTGAATTCCTGCCCGCTTGCGCTGCGCGGCTCACGTTGTGCGCGGCACTCGCGTTCTCGTCCGCCGCGCATGCGCTCGGCATCAAGGATGTCGAAGCGAAGGCACGTGCGCTGGCGTCCGAGAGCTTTCGGCCATCGACCGCGAAGCTGCCTTCCGAACTCGCTGCGCTCGACTACGACGCGCTTCGCGAGATCCGTTTTCGCCCCGACCGCGCGACCTGGCGCGCCGACAAGCTGCCGTTCGAGTTGATGTACTTTCATGCCGGCAAGAATTTCCCGGAGCCGGTGCGCATCAACATCGTCGATACGCGGGGCGTGAAGCGCGTCGAGTTCGACCCCGAGCTGTTCGACTACGGCCGCAACAAGATCGATCCGAAAAAGCTGCGCGGCGTGGGTTTCGCGGGCTTTCGGGTTCACTATCCCCTCAACTCGCCCAAGTACAAGGACGAGCTGCTGGTGTTCCTCGGTGCGAGCTACTTTCGCGCCGTTGGCAAAGGGCAGGTCTACGGCACCTCGGCGCGCGGGCTGGCAATCGACACGGCCGTGCCGTCGGGCGAAGACTTCGCGCGCTTCACCGAGTTCTGGATCGATCGCCCCGGCCGCGCCGACACCGCGTTGACGATCTACGCGCTGCTCGACTCGAAGCACCTGACCGGCGCCTACAAGTTCATCCTGACCCCCGGCGCCGAGACGACGATGCAGGTGAGTGCGAAGTTGTTCTTCCGCGAGCCCGTCACCAAGCTCGGGATCGCGCCGCTCAACAGCATGTACAACTTCGGCGACAACCAGCCGGGCAACCGTGACGACTACCGCCCCGAGGTGCACGACGCCGACGGCCTCTCGGTCGCCTACGACAACGGCGACTGGCTCTGGCGCCCGCTCGTGAACCCGAAGCGCTTGCTCGTGACCTCGTTCGCAACGCCGAACCTCAAAGGCTTCGGGTTGATGCAGCGCGACCGTTCGACGGCCAGCTACGAAGACCCCCAAGCGGAGTACGAGCGCCGGCCCAGCACCTGGATCGACCCTGCGGCCAAGTGGGGCGCGGGCCGGGTCGAGCTGGTGCAGATCCCGACGCCCGATGAAACCAATGACAACATCGTCGCCTATTGGGTGCCTGACAAGCCGCCCGACCCGAAGAAGCCGTTCGAGTTCGCCTACACGATGCGCTGGCAGATGGCCGGTCAGCTGCCTGCGGGCAAGGCCTGGGTCGTGCAGACGCGGCGTGGGCGCGGCTACGTGAAGCAGCCCGATGGCGACCTCAACTTCATCGTCGACTTCGACGGCCCGCCGTTGCGGGACCTCAAGCCCGAGGCCAAGCCCGAGGCCTTTGTCGAACTCGGTGGCAATGGGCAGCTGCGCGAGAAGAATCTGTTTTTGAATCCGGTCACCGGCGTGTGGCGCATGACGGTGCGCGTGAAACGCGAAGACGCCGCCAAGCCGATCGAGTTGCGCGGGCAAGTCCGCGAAGGCGGTCGCACGCTGACCGAGACCTGGAGCTACATCGTGCCGCCGGAGTCGGACAAGCCATGAACGAGCGCTCGCGCGTCTCCGATCGCGGCGCCGAGCCGCTGCCGCCGATGCATCGCAGCTCGATGGCCTCGCAGTCCTGGGCCGGGCACCCGTTGTGGCGGCCGGTGCAGCGGCTGTTGAAAGGGCGCGGCCCGCGCACCTGGGACAACGGGCACGCCGACCGGCACTTCATGCTGCGGCGGGTGCTGTTGCTGCTGCTCGTGCTGCTCGGCGCCATCATCGGCACCGACTACATGATCGACATCATGCCGACGCATGGTCGCTCCCCAGCCGAGCGCGGGCTGCTCACGCTGTTCGCGATTCTCTTCGCGTGGGTCTCAGCCGGCTTCTGGACCGCCGTGCTCGGCGCCTGGGTGATGCTGCGCGGCAACGACCGGCACGCGATCACCAACGTGCTGCGCGGCGCCGGCGGTGCAGCGAAGATCGCGCCAGAAGCCCGCACCGCGATCATCATGCCGATCTGCAACGAAGACGTGGCGACCGTGTACGCCGGCCTGCGTGCCACTTGCGAATCGCTGGCCGCAACCGACGCCGCCGCGCGCTTCGATTTTTTCGTACTCAGCGACACCAACGACCCCGATGCCCGCGTCGCCGAGCAAGCCGCGTGGGCCCAGTTGACCGAAGCACTGCAGCGCACTGGCACCGACGCCCGCATCTTCTACCGCTGGCGCCAGCACCGCACCCACCGCAAGGCCGGCAACGTGGCCGACTTCTGCCGTCGCTTCGGCGCCGACTACCGCTACATGATCGTGCTCGACGCCGACAGCGTGATGAGCGGCGACTGCCTGGTCGCGCTGGTGCGCATGATGGAGGCGCGGCCCGACACCGGCATCATCCAGACCGCACCGCGCGCCACCGGCCACGTGACCACGCATGCACGCATCCTGCAGTTTTGCTCGCGCGTGTACGGCCCGCTGTTCACGACCGGGCTGGAGTACTGGCAGCTCGGTGAATCGCACTACTGGGGCCACAACGCGATCCTGCGCATGGCGCCGTTCATCGAGCACTGCGCGTTGCCGCCGCTGCCGGGCAAGACGGCGCTGTCGGGCGGCGTGATGTCGCACGATTTCGTCGAGGCCGCGCTGATGCGCCGCGCCGGCTGGAAGGTCTGGATCGCGCACGATCTCGACGGCAGCTACGAGCAGGTGCCGCCGAACCTGCTCGCCGAGCTCGGCCGCGACCGGCGCTGGGCGCAAGGCAACCTGCAGAACTCGCGTCTGATGTTCGAGCCGGGCCTGCACCCGGTGCACCGCACGGTGTTCTTGACCGGCGTGATGGCGTATCTGTCGTCACCGTTGTGGCTCGCTTTCCTGATGCTCTCGACGGTGCTGTTCGCCACCCACTCGCATGTCGTGCCGACTTATTTCACCGAGCCGTACCAGCTGTTCCCGAGCTGGCCGACCGCGAACTTCAAGCTGATGCTCACGCTGTTCGGCCTGACCGCCGTGCTGCTGTTCGCGCCGAAGGTGATCTCGCTCGTCGCGATCATCGCGAAGGGCGACGCCAAACGCTACGGCGGCGCGGCCAAGCTGCTGCTCAGCGCGTTGCTCGAGTTCGTGCACTCGGTGTTGCTGGCGCCGGTGCGCATGCTGTTCCACACCCAGTTCGTGCTGGCCGCGCTCTGTGG
>JANMWQ010000569.1:0-16014 GCA_031394085.1 Rhizobacter sp.
GTCGATGTCGTTCTTGCCCTCGGACCATTGAATCTGGTCGGCACGCGTGAACGTGTTGTTGATGCGCTTGACGACCATCGGCACCGAGTTCGCGGGGTACAGCGACTGGTCCGGGTACATCTCGCCGGCCAGGTTCGCGTCACCGGCCACTTGCCAGCCGCTCAGGTAGATCGCCTTCAAGCCGGCTTTGACCTGCTGCATCGCCTGGTTGCCGGTGAGCGCGCCGAGCGTGTTGACGAAAGGCTCGTTGTTGACGAGGTCCCAGAGCTTGATGGCGCCGCGCTTGGCAAGCGTGTGCTCGACCGTGATCGAGCCGCGCAAGCGCACCACGTCGGCGGCGGAGTAGCCACGCTTGATGCCTTTCCAGCGCGGGTTCTCGGCCCAATCTTTCTCAACGGCGGCAATCTGTTGGTCGCGAGTCTGTGCGGTCATGTGAACTCCTGGGATGGTGAAAAAGCAGGTGAAAAAGCGAGGTTGCTGCGCTCAAGAATACCGATGACACACCGCCTTGAGAAGACTTATATCTTATATAAGACTAACCGTTTCAATCATTCAAATCAACGACTTGCCTTCATTTTTCACGATGCGGTGTTCGATTCTCAGCGCGTGAAAGAGATTGCGGCGGCGCACCATCGCGAGATTGCGCAATATGAAACACCGATCGCGGTTCGTGAAACCGGATCGTGAAAGCATTAAAGTGCCCCGGCCGACATTAAGAACCTGCCCATGACCTCCTTCGCATTCCTGTCGCAGAGCACCTTCCTGAGGGCCCCCACACCTTCTGCCGCCACGCCGTTCGCGGTTGCCGGCGTGGCCTGGGATGGTGCCGTCACGAACCGGCCCGGCGCGCGCTTCGGCCCGCGCGCCATCCGCGAGGCCAGCCACATGCTCTGCGATGCGACGCACCCGTTTTTCGATGTGTCGCCGCTCGGCCTGCTCGGCGACGCGGGCGACCTGCCGCTGCCGAACACCAGCCTCGAGGGCATGCGATCGGCGATGCAGCCGCTCGTGGCCGAGCTGATCCGCGCCCATCACATGTGCTGGTTCGGCGGCGACCACTCGATCACGCTGACACTGCTGCGCGCCTACCGCGCCTGGCTCGGCCGGCCGCTGGCACTGATCCATTTCGACGCGCACTGCGACACCTGGACCGACCACTTCGGCGAGCCCAGCGGCCACGGCACTTGGGTGTACGAGGCTATGCGCGAGGGGCTCGTCATCAACGAGTGCGTGACGCAACTCGGCATCCGCTCCTCCGGCACGCGCGAAGCGCGCGAGTACGTGCGCGATCAGGGCGGCCAGATCTTCACCGCGCGCGATCTGCGCGGGCTGGAGAACCCGGCGCAGCTCGCCGGCGTGCTCGGCGCGATCCGCGCGCGGCTCGCTGCGCATGGCCATCCACCTGTGTACCTCAGCCTGGACATCGACTGTCTCGACCCGGCCTTTGCGCCCGGCACCGGCACGCCCGAGCCCGGCGGCATGACGAGCAACCAGGTGCTGAGCCTGCTCGAAGAACTTGCCGACCTGCCTTTCGTCGGCATGGATTGCGTCGAAGTCGCGCCGCCGTACGACCACGCCGAACTCACGAGTCAGGCCGCCGCGGCTTTCGTCTGGACCTACCTCTGCGGGCAGGTTTCTAGAGCGGCAGCGCGGTCGTCTTCTTGACGGTGCGCAGCACCAGCAGCGAGTTCATCCGCGCCACGTTGGGCAAGCGCATCAGCACGTCGGAGTGGATGCGCTCCAGGTCTTCGGCGTCGCGGTAGGCGAAACGGATCAGGTAATCGTTCGAGCCCGCCACGTAAAAGCAGTCGAGCACCTCGGGCTGGTCACGCACCGCCTGCTCGAAGGCTTCGAGCTGGGGTGTGTTCATCGTCTCCAAGTTGATGATCGTGAAGCTGACCCCGTGCTTGCCGACGGCTCGCGGGTTGATGATCGCCACATACTGCGCGATCACGCCCCCGTTCTCGAGTGCGTTGACCCGCCGCAGGCAGGCCGACGGCGACAAATGCACACGCTGCGCGAGTTCCAGATTCGACAGGCGGCCTTCAACTTGCAGTTCCCTCAGAATCGCCCGGTCGATTGCATCCAGTTTCACTTCCGCACTTGCACTTCGCATTTAATGCTCCTCAAGTGGCATATTTTCGCATGATATTGCAGCGACGAGGGAGAACCCGTCGGCGGAAAGGCGCCTCATTGCGCGTCGGCCTGCCTAGACTGCAAGCATTGCAAGTCGCAAACTCGCGAACGCGGGTGAATGGTCACCCTGGAGTCCTCGCCATGCACAAAGACGATCCCGCCACCACCCTGCCCGCCGCTGCTGCCGTCACGCCTGCCAAAAAACAGCCGATGGACGCCTACTGGATGCCGTTCACGGCGAACCGGCAGTTCAAGCAGGCGCCGCGATTGCTGGCCAAGGCGGCGGGCATGCACTTCTGGACGCCTGAAGGCCGCCAGATCCTCGACGGCATCGCCGGCCTGTGGTGCGTGAACGCCGGCCACGCGCGGCCGAAGATCACCAAGGCCATCGCCGAGCAAACGGCCGAGATGGATTTCGCGCCACCGTTCAACATGGGCCACCCGAAGGCCTTCGAGCTCGCCGAGCGGCTGGTCGAGCTGACCCCGGCGGGCCTGAACCGCGTGTTCTTCACCAACTCCGGCTCCGAGGCCGTCGAGACCGCGCTGAAGATGGCCATCGGCTACCACCGCGCTCGCGGCGAAGGCACACGCACCCGGCTCATCGGGCGTGAGCGCGGCTACCACGGCGTCAACTTCGGCGGCATCTCGGTCGGCGGCATCGTCGGCAACCGCAAGTCGTTCGGGCCGCTGCTGCCCGGTGTCGATCACATGCGCCACACACACGACCTGAGCCGCAATGCGTTCTCGCACGGCGTGCCCGAGCATGGCGCCGAACTGGCCGACGACCTCGAGCGCATGGTCGCGCTCCACGACGCTTCGAACATCGCCGCCGTGATCGTCGAGCCGGTCGCCGGCTCGACCGGCGTGCTGCTGCCGCCCAAGGGCTACCTGCAGCGCCTGCGCTCGATCTGCGACAAGCACGGCATCCTGCTGATCTTCGACGAAGTCATCACCGGTTTCGGCCGCCTCGGCTCGCCGTTCGCAGCAACACACTTCGGCGTCACACCCGATTTGATGACGGTCGCCAAAGGCATTACCAACGGCTGCGTGCCGATGGGCGCGGTGTTCGCCAAGCAGTCCATCCACGACGCCTTCATGACCGGCCCCGAGCACCTGATCGAGTTCCTGCACGGCTACACCTACTCGGCGCACCCGCTGGCCTGCGCCGCGGCGCTCGGTGCGCTCGACACCTATGCCGAAGACGGCCTGCTGACCCGCGGCGCGACGATGGCGCCGGTGTTCGAAAACGCGCTGCACTCGCTCAAGGGCGTGCCGCATGTGATCGACATTCGCAACATCGGCCTGGTCGGCGGCATCGAGCTCGAGCCGATTCCCGGCAGCCCCGGCAAGCGCGCGTTCGATGTCTTTCTTGAATGCTGGGAGCGTGGCGTGCTGGTCCGCACCACCGGCGACACGATCGCACTGTCGCCGCCGCTGATCGTCGAGAGCGCGCACATCGACCGGATGGTGAGCACGATCGCCGATGTGCTGAAGAAGCACGCCTGATTGGCTATGAGGCCAACTTTTCAAACCCCTTCGAGAAGGCTTGCCTAGCGCACACCCTTTTATGCCCCTGCTTATCGCCGACCAGCAACTGACGAAGCATTCCTACTACGTGGCCAGCGCGCCGCGTGGCGCAGGGCATGCCCCACTGGAGTCGGCGCTCGAATGCGATGTGGCAGTGGTGGGCGGTGGGCTGGCGGGACTGTCGGCAGCAATCGAACTGGCGCAGCGCGGCTACAGCGTCGTCGTGCTCGAGGCGCAGCAGCTCGGCTGGGGCGCGTCGGGCCGCAATGGCGGTCAGGTGATCGCGGGCCTGGCCTGCGATCAATCGGTGATCGAACGCCAGCTCGGCCAAACCGCCTCCCGCGCCGTCTGGGACATGACGATGGAAGCGCTGCGCCTGATCGGCGAACGCCGCGAGCGCTTCGACATCGATTGCGACTGGCGCAGCGGCTACCTGAGCCTGGCCGTCAACGCGCGCAAGGCAAAAGAGTTGCAAACCTGGCGGGCGCAGATGCAGCGCGCCTACGGCTACGAAACGCAGTGGATCGCTCCGGCCGACATGCCGCAATGGATCGCCAGCGAACGCTTTGACAGCGGCGTGTACGACCCGCTCGGCGGTCACCTGCATCCGCTCAAGTATTGCCTCGGGCTGGCGCGCGCCGCGGCGGCGCTGGGCGTGCAGATTTTTGAAGGCTCGGCGGTGCTGGAGATGCAGCCCGGCGCCACCGTCAAGCTGCGCACGGCGCGCGGCGCGGTGCGCGCCTCGCACGTGCTGTTGGCCGGCAACGTCTACCTGCACGGCGTGGCGCCGATGCTCGAGCGCCGCATCATGCCGGTCGGCACCTACGTCGTCGCGAGCGAGCCGCTGGCCCCCGCCCTCGCCCGCTCGCTGATCCCCTCCGGCGCGGCCGTGTGCGACACCAACTTCGTGCTCGACTACTTCCGCCCGACCGCCGACGACCGCATGCTTTACGGCGGGCGCGTGAGCTACAGCGCCGCGACGCCGATGAACCTCGCAGGCAGCATGCAAAAGCGCATGGCGGCCACCTTCCCACAGCTCGCCGACACGAAGATCGAGTTCGCGTGGGGCGGCTTCGTCGACATCTCGATGAACCGCGCGCCCGACTTCGGCCGGCTTGCGGGCGAGCACGCCAACGTCTACTACCTGCAAGGTTTTTCGGGCCACGGCCTGGCATTGACCGGCCTTGCCGGCCGGGTGGTGGCCGAGGCGATCGCCGGCGACGCCGAGCGCTTCGACACCTTCGCGCGCATCAAGCACCGCCCCTTTCCCGGCGGCCGGCTGCTGCGCACGCCGGCGCTCGTGATGGGCATGGCCTATTACCGCCTGAGGGACCTGCTGTGACGAACACGCCGCGCAAACCGGTGGTGCTGGTACCGGCCTGCAATCGCAGGGTGGGTCAGCACGCTTTCCATGTTGCGGGCAAGAAATACATCGACGCGGTGCGCCTCGCCGGTTGCCAGCCGCTGATCGTGCCGACCGCCGAGTTGGACGAACTCGACGCGCTGCTCGACATGGCCGACGGCGTGCTGCTGACCGGCTCGGCCTCGAACGTTCACCCAAGTCATTTCGACGAGGCCGTGCACGACGCCGAACTGCCGCTCGACCTCGACCGCGATGCCTGGACCTTGCCGCTGATCCCAAAAGTGCTGGCACGCGGCATGCCGCTGTTCGCGATCTGCCGTGGCTTCCAGGAGGCCAATGTCGCGTTGGGCGGCAGCCTGCACCAGGCCGTGCAGGAGGTGCCAGGCCAGCACGACCACCGCGGCGCCACCGACGCCTCGGTCGAGGTTCAGTACGGGCCGGTACACGACGTGATCGTGCAAGCCGGCGGCGTGCTCGCGCGCGCGCTCGCCGAGCCGCGCATCCGGGTGAACTCGTTGCACGCCCAGGGTGTGAACCGGCTCGCGCCCGGCCTGCGTGTCGAAGCGCTCGCGCCCGACGGCCTCGTCGAGGCCTTCTCGGTCAGCGACGCGCGCGGCTTCAACCTCTGCGTGCAATGGCACCCCGAATGGCAGGCGGCGAGCAATCCGGTCTCGCTGCGGCTGTTCAAGGCATTCGGCGCGGCCTGCGAGGCCTTTCGTGATCGCCGCCATCGTTCTGCGCAAGAGCAGCACCGGGAGCCCGAGCCCCCTGACCCTGATCGTTAGGCTCGCTTCTTGCGGGCGCTCCCCGAAGAAATTAAAGACTGCATTTCGGCGCCGCTCCGTCAAACCGACGCGATCGCGCCCTCCACGACCCAGGTATTCCATGCAAGACAAAAGCAATTTCACATTCACCGATCTCGAGGCGTGGTTCGACGAACGCCGCGTCACCGAGATCGAATGCCTCGTGCCCGACCTGACCGGCGTTGCCCGCGGCAAGATCCTGCCGCGCGAAAAGTTCACCGAAGACCGTGGCATGCGTCTGCCCGAAGCGACGGTTGCAATCGGCGTGACCGGCGAGTTCCCGGACGACGGCCCGTACTACGACGTGATCCACCCCACCGATCGCGACATGCACCTGCGGCCCGACCCGTCGACCGTGCGCATCGTGCCGTGGGCCACCGACCCGACCGCGCAGGTGATCCATGACTGCTACGACCGCGACGGCCAGTTGATCCCGTTTGCGCCGCGTTCGGTGCTGCGCAAGGTCTGCGACCTGTTCGCCGCCGAAGGCTGGGAGCCGGTCGTCGCGCCCGAGGTCGAGTTCTACCTCGTCGCACGCAACACCGACCCGGACGTGCCGCTGAAGCCGCCGGTCGGCCGCAGCGGCCGCGCGGAAACCTCGCGCCAGGGCTACTCGATCGACGCCGTGAACGAGTTCGACCCACTCTTCGAGGACGTCTACGACTACTGCGAAAAGATGGAGCTGAACGTGGACACGCTGATTCACGAGGTCGGCGCGGGTCAGATGGAGATCAACTTCTTCCACGCCCACCCGCTCGGGCTGGCCGACGAAGTTTTCTTCTTCAAGCGCACCCTGCGCGAGGCGGCGATGCGCCACGACATGTTCGCCACGTTCATGGCCAAACCGATCGCCAACGAACCGGGCAGCGCCATGCACGTGCACCAGAGCATCGTCAGCAAGCTGACCGGCAAGAACATCTTCAGCAACGAAGACGGCTCGCCGAGCAAGGAGTTCTACTGGTACATCGGCGGGTTGCAAAAGTACACGCCGGCCGCGATGGCGCTGTACGCGCCCTACGTCAATTCCTACCGTCGTCTGGTGCGCGGCAAGGCCGCTCCGATCAACATCGAGTGGGGCACCGACAACCGCACCGTCGGCATCCGTTCGCCGGTCGCCACGGCCGCGGCGCGGCGCGTCGAGAACCGCGTGATCGGCTCCGATGCGAACCCGTATGTCGCGCTGGCTGCCACCCTGGCCTGCGGCTACCTCGGCATGAAAAACAGAATAGAGCCGGCGCCCGAATGCAAGGGCGATGCGTACCTGTCGGCGTTCGGGCTGCCGCGCAGCTTGAGCGAAGCGCTCGGCTGGCTGGCCGACGAGAAAGACCTGCACGACGTGCTCGGCAAGGAGTTCATCACCGTGTACTCGGAGGTGAAGGAAATCGAGCATGCCGAGTTCATGAAAGTGATCTCGCCGTGGGAGCGCGAGCACCTGCTGCTGCACGTCTGAGGAATCGACCATGACCAACTACACCACGCAACGCACCACGCAGGAGTGGCAGGCCGCCGATTCGGCCCACTACCTGCACCCTTTCACCGACTTCAAATCGCTCGCCGACAAAGGCTCGCGCGTGATCGTGTCGGCCGACAACATCTACCTGCGCGACAGCGACGGCAACCGGCTCCTGGACGCGATGTCCGGCTTGTGGTGCGTCAACGTCGGCTACGGCCGCAAGGAGTTGATCGACGCGGCCACGAAGCAGATGACCGCGCTGCCGTTCTACAACAGCTTCTTCCAGACTGCGACGCCGCCCGCCATCGAGCTCGCCGAACTGCTGGCCGCAGTGACGCCACCGCAGTTCAGGCATGTCTTCTTCTCGGGCTCCGGCTCCGAGGGCAACGACACCATCGTGCGCATGGTGCGGCGCTACTTCGACCTGCTCGGCCAACCCGAGCGCAGCGTCATCATCAGCCGCAAGAACGCGTACCACGGCTCGACCATGGCCGGCGCCTCGCTCGGCGGCATGAGCGGCATGCACGCGCAGGGCGGGTTACCGATTCCGGGCATCGTGCACATCGAGCAGCCATTCTGGTTCGAGCACGGACGTGGCATGAGTCGCGACGCGTTCGGCCTCCAAGCGGCCGGGTGGTTGGAAGCGAAGATCCTCGAGGTCGGTGCCGACCGGGTCGCCGCCTTCATCGGCGAGCCGGTGCAAGGGGCCGGCGGCGTGATCGTGCCGCCCGAGACCTACTGGCCCGAGATCCAGCGCATCTGCGACAAGTACGAAATCCTCCTCGTTTCAGACGAAGTCATCTGCGGCTTCGGCCGCACCGGCCACTGGTTCGGCTGCGAGCGTTTCGGATTCAAGCCCGATCTGATGACCTTCGCCAAAGGCGTGACCTCGGGCTACATCCCGCTCGGCGGCGTGATGGTGGGCGACCGTGTGGCCAAGGTGCTGATCGAGCAAGGCGGCGAGTTCAACCACGGCTACACCTACTCGGGCCACCCGGTCGCCTGCGCCGTGGCGCTGGCGAACATCCGGGTGCTGCAACGCGAGCGCATCGTCGAAACGGTTCACGACCAGACCGGGCCGCACCTGGCGGCGCAGTTTGCCGCGCTGGCCGATCACCCGCTGGTCGGCGAGGTGCAGACCTGCGGCCTGATGGGCGCCGTGCAACTGGTGAAAGACAAGGTCACCGGCGCGCTGTTCGACGAAAAGCTCGAACTCGGCATGGTCTGCCGCGGCCACTGCTTCGGCAACGGTTTGATCATGCGGGCCGTCGGCGACCGGATGATCGTCGCGCCGCCGCTCGTGATCACGCTCGCGCAGATCGACGAGATGATGGTGTTGATCCGCCGCTGCCTCGATCTGACGCTCGCCGATGTCACCCGCCATGGCTGGCTCTGAAGCTCGCCCTGGCTGGCTTGGCACGTGGCTTGCCTGTGTCGGGCGCCGCCCCCTGCAGACCGCTCAGCCGCTGACGAATCGACTCGCCCGAACACCTTCCCCTCTCGACAAGGACGCACCATGAAACAGATGTTCAACGCATTGCTCACGATGGCATCGCTCGCCACCTATACCGCTTCTGCCCTGTTTTTCGCTGGGCCGGCGATGGCGCAGGAAGAAGAGAAGATCCTGAATATCTACAACTGGTCCGACTACATCGCCGACGACACCATCGCCAATTTCGAGAAAGAAACCGGCATCAAGGTTCGGTACGACGTGTTCGACAGCAACGAGATCCTGCACGCCAAACTGGTGGCCGGCAAGACGGGCTACGACATCGTCGTGCCTTCGTCGTACTGGGCCAAGATCCAGGCCGATGGCGGTCTGCTGCGCAAGCTCGACAAATCGGCGCTGCCCAACCTGAAGAACATGGACCCGGCCATCCAGACCCAACTCGCCGCACTCGACCCGGGCAACCAGTACCTGGTCAACTGGTTGTGGGGCTTCACCACGGTGGGCATCAACGTCGACAAGGTCAAGGCTGCGCTGGGTGGCATGCCGATGCCGGCGAACGCCTGGGATCTGGTGTTCAAGCCAGAGTACATCTCGAAGCTGAAATCCTGCGGCGTTTCCTTCCTCGACTCGCCGACCGACACCATTCCCGCCGCGCTGCACTACTTGGGTAAGCCGGCGTTCAGCCGCAACCAGGCCGACTACGCCGGCGTGGGCCCGTTGCTCAAGTCGATCCGTTCGAGCGTGACGTTGTTCAGCTCATCGGGCTACATCAACGACATGGCCAGCGGCTCGATCTGCGTGGCGCTCGGCTGGTCCGGCGACATCAACATCGCGCGCAACCGGGCGATCGAGGGCAAGACCGGGCAGAACATCCAGGCGCTGATCCCGTCGACCGGCGGCGTGCTCTTCTTCGACACCATGGCGATCCCCGCCGACGCACCGCACCCGGGCAACGCGCTGAAGTGGATCAACTACATCGCCCGCCCTGAAGTAGCGGCAGGCCTGACCAACAAAGTGTTCTACGCGAACCCCAACAAGGAATCGCGCAAGTTCGTCACACCCACGATCGCGACCAACCCGACCGTCTTCGTGAGCGATGCCGACATGAAGAACATGGCCAACCCCGATGCGCTGACGAACGACATTCGCCGCACCATGACCCGGCTGTACACCTCGTTCAAGACCGGTCTGTGAACCTGCCGAAGCCAGCGGACGGGGGTGCTATGCGGGAGACCGACAGCGGCTACCTGAAGATCGAAAACGTCGTCAAGGATTTCAGCGGCTACAAGGCCGTCAACGACGTCACCCTGAGCATTGCCAAGGGCGAAATCTTCGCGCTGCTGGGCTCGTCCGGCTGCGGCAAGACGACCCTGCTGCGCATGCTGGCGCGGTTCGACACGCCGACCTCCGGCCGCATCCTTCTCGACGGCACCGATCTCGCCAATTTGCCGCCCTACGACTGCCCGATCAACATGATGTTCCAGTCGTATGCGCTGTTCCCGCACCTCACGGTCTGGGAGAACATCGCCTTCGGACTGCGCCGCCAGGCCATGCCCAAAGCCAAGCTGGTCGCGCGCGTGGAGGCGATGCTCAAGCTGGTGCAACTCGGCAAGTTCGCCCAGCGCAAGCCACACCAGTTGTCCGGCGGCCAGCAGCAGCGCGTGGCGCTCGCGCGCAGCCTGGCCCGGCAGCCGCAGCTGCTGCTGCTCGACGAGCCGCTCGGTGCGCTCGACAAAAAGCTGCGCGAAGAGACGCAGATCGAACTGGTGCGAATCATCGAAGAGGTCGGCGTGACCTGCGTCATGGTCACGCACGACCAGGAAGAGGCGATGACGATGGCCTCGCGCATCGCGGTGATGAGCGAAGGCCGCATCCTGCAGGTCGGCGCGCCCGGCGATATCTACGAAACCCCCGCGACCCGCTTCGTCGCCGACTTTATCGGTAACGTCAACATGATGGAGGGCAAGCTGGTCAAAGACGAGGTCGATCACGTCATCATCGAATGCGCCGACTGCAGTCACTACATCGGTCACGGCATCACCGGCACCGAGGGCATGACCTTAAGCGTGGCGGTGCGCCCCGAGAAGATCAACCTCCAGCGCGACCCGCCGGACGACGGCCACGCGCCGCACAACCGCCTGCAAGGCACGATTCGCGACCTCTCGTATTTCGGCAGCTTCACGGTCTACCAGTTGGCGCTGGCCAGCGGTGCCACGCTGAAGGTGAGCCAGAGCAACGTTGCCCGCTACCGGGGCGACCAACTGACCTGGGGCGACACCGCCTGGGCGTCCTGGTCGGACTCCGCGCAAGTGGTGCTGACGCAATGACCAAGCCGTCCCGACTCGGCCGGTACGTCAGTGGCCGCACTGCGGTGATCGGTGCGCCCTACCTCTGGCTGTTGCTCTTCTTTTTGGTGCCGTTCCTGATCGTGCTGAAGTACAGCGTCTCCGAGATGGGCGCGATCCGGGTCAACGACATCCTGACGTTCAAGGACGGCGCCGCGCAACTCAGCCTGCGCGGCAACACGTACGTGTCGCTGACCGAGGACAGCCTCTACTGGAAGACCTATCTCTCCAGCCTCAAGTACGCAGCGATCACCTCGATCATCTGCCTGGTGATTGCGTATCCGTTCGCCTACTTCATGGCACGCGCGAAGGCCACCGTCCAGCCGGCGTTGCTGATGCTGGTGATGTTGCCCTTCTGGACCTCCTTCCTGTTGCGGGTCTACGCCTGGAAGGGCTTGCTCGACGAAAACGGCTGGGTCTGGCAGTGGCTGGTTTGGCTGCATGCCGACAGCCTGCTCGTGTTCACAGGCATGACCAGCGCTCCGGGCAAGTTCATGAACACGCCCTTCTCGCTCGTGATCGGCATGGTCTACAGCTACCTGCCCTTCATGATCCTGCCGCTGTACTCCAACCTGGCGAAGATGGACCTGCGCCTGCTCGAAGCTGCGGCCGACCTCGGTGCCACGCCTTGGCAGGCGTTCTGGCGCATCACCGTGCCGCTGTCGAAGGCCGGCATCATCGCGGGCTCGATGCTGGTGTTCATTCCGTGCATCGGCGAGTTCGTGACGCCCGAACTTCTCGGCGGGCCCGAGACCTTGATGATCGGTCGTGTGCTGTGGGACGAGTTCTTCAGCAACAACGACTGGCCCATGGCCTCGACCGTCGCGGTCGTGATGGTCTTGCTGATCATCGTGCCGCTGGCCGTCTTCAACCGCTATCAGGCGGAAGAGCTGGAGAAATCCAAGTGATCAGCGCCAAGCGTTCGCGCCTCAGTGGCGCTGGCTTCGCCCGCTGGTTCAGCCGGGGCTGGCTCAGCGCGGGCTACTTCTTTCTGTACCTGCCCATCATCGCGCTGGTCGTTTATTCGTTCAACGACTCGCCCGTGCCGAACCTCTGGAAGGGGTTCACGCTCAAGTGGTACGTGAAACTGGCCGGCGACGAAGAGATGCTCAGCGGCCTGTGGCTCTCGCTGAAGATCGCCTTCTTCACCGCCTCGGGTTCGTTGGTGCTCGGCACGCTGGCCGCGTTCGCGCTGGTCAAGTACCGCCGGTTCAAGGGCAGAACTTTCTTCGCCGGCATGGTGAACGCGCCACTGGTGATGCCCGAGGTCATCATCGGGCTGTCGTTGCTGCTGATGTTCGTTGCCGTGCAACGCGCGACCGGCTTTCCACAGCGCGGTGCGATGACGATCTGGCTCGGCCATCTGCTGGTGGGCATGTCTTACGCGACCGTGGTGATCCAGGCCCGACTGCAAAACATGAACCCGCAGCTCGAAGAAGCCGCGATGGATCTGGGCGCCAGGCCAGCGCAGGTCTTCATGCTCGTGACCTTGCCGCTGATCACGCAGGCGCTGATGTCGGCCTGGCTGCTCAACTTCACGCTGTCGCTCGACACCGTCGTGCTCTCGGCATTTCTCAACGGGCCGGGCTCGACGACCATGCCGCTGGTGATCTTCTCGCGTGCCCGGCTCGGCTTGAACCCCAGCGTCAATGCCATGGGCACCGTGATCGTCGCACTCGTATCGATCGGCACGCTGGTCGCCAGTTTCCTGATCGCCCGCAACGAGCGCGAACGCGCCAAAGCCATCGCGCAGGCGCAGCGCGGCGATGGCTGAACCCTCACTGATAAGAAACCCACAAGGAGAACTGCATGAACCTCTGGAAACCCGCCACGTTGGCGCTCGCCCTGGCCGCCGCCTACCCCGGCGTCGCCCTCGCCCAGTCGAACCAGGAACTGCTGAAAGAGTTGCGGGCCCTGAAAGAACGGGTCGGGCAACTCGAAAAGACGCTCGCTGACAAGGTCGCCGAGAAGCCGGCAGCAGCACCGGTTGCCGCGGTTGCGCCGGTGCTCGCGCCCACGCCTGCCGGCATGACGCCACAGCAGACCGCTGACTTCAACCGCATCGCCGTGAAGACCGAGGCACTCGAGGATGCGAACGAGGCCTTCGGCTTCAAGGGTTTGAAGATCAGCGGCTTCATCGATCCGACCTACATCTACAACCGCAACCAGAACCGCGCCGGCTTCCAGTTTTTGAACCGCGTCTCCGACGACGGCTACAACTACGACAACAGCTACTTCGGCACCGCGCAGATCGACTTCCAGAAAGAAATGGAAGGCGGCACCAAGTGGCGCCTGACGCTGATGCCGAACCGCGGCGCCGGCTCGATCGCCGACGCGAGCGGCAACAGCATCGTGCACGAGGCGTCGGTCTCGGTGCCATTGGGCGACCTGCAAACCCGCTTCATCGCCGGGCAGATTCCCGACTGGTCAGGCTACGAATACGTCCTCGCGACCACCACCAAGCTCGTCACGCGCGGCCTGCTGCTCGACTTTGCCGAACCCACGGCTTACACGGCCGCTGGGGTCGATATCACCCGCGGCAAATGGGCGCTCAAGGCCGTGGTGGGCAACTACAACGCGACCAAGCAGAGCGCCAACCGCAAGTCGCCGGTGTTCGCGTACCGGGTCGATTATTCCAAGGGCGAGTTCAGCGGCTTCGGCTTCGCCGGCGTTCACGGCAAAGCCACCAACTACAGCCCGTTCGCAGCCGACGCGAACGGCAACGCGCCCGACGGCAGGCTCGACCTGTTCGAGTTCGACGGCTACTTCACACGCGGCGACCTGACCTTGCAGGGCCAGGTCAGCGTCGGCCGCCAGAAGAACGCCTCCATCGTGCCCGCGCAAGACGGCACGCTGCGCGCGTCGCAATGGTGGGGCGTCTCGGCGCTGGCCGCCTACAAGTTCATCCCGCGCTGGGAAGCCGTGGCGCGCTTGGACTATGTCGACAACCACAAGAACGGCGGCGGTCTGCTTCAGTACTCGTCGGAAGACGGTCGCAACGGCATCGGCCCCGACGCCACGCTGGGCTGCACCGCCACCGGCTGGGTCGACGGCTGCGACAAAGGCGCGAACCGCTATGCGCTGGCGGTCGGCCTGAACTACCTGTTCAACGCGAACACCACCCTCAAGACCGAGTACCGCTACGACCGCGCCACCCTGCCAGTGTTCCTCAACGCGAAAGACGGCAACTACCGCAAGGCGAACTCGCTGCTCGGCGCCTCGGTCGTCGTGTCGTTTTGATCAGGGCCGATCGATGACGCCCGCACCGATCGACTGGCATGCCCGCGCGGCCGCGCTGCGCTTCGACGGCCGCGCGCTGATCGGCGGCCGGCGCGTCGACGCGGTCAATGGCGAAACCTTCGACTGCATCTCGCCGATCGACGGCCGCTGCATGACCCCGGTCGCGCGCGGCCGGGCCGCCGACATCGATGCCGCGGTGGCGTCGTCACGCGCTGCGTTCGAGTCGCGCTGCTGGGCCGGCATGGCGCCGGCTGCGCGCAAGAAGGTGCTGATCCGCTTCGCCGAAGGGCTGCTCGCCGCGCGCGAGGAACTTGCCCTGCTCGAAACGCTCGACATGGGCAAGCCAATCCAGTACAGCCTGGCAGTCGACGTGCCCGCCGCGGCGCGTTGCATCGCCTGGTACGGCGAGGCGGTCGACAAGGTCTATGGCGAGATCGCACCCACCGGCGACAACGCGCTCGCGCTCGTCACCCGCGAGGCGATGGGCGTGATCGGCGTGGTCGTGCCCTGGAACTACCCGATGATCATGGCGGCCTGGAAGCTCGGGCCGGCACTCGCCACCGGCAACAGCGTCGTGCTCAAGCCGAGCGAGAAGTCACCGTTGACGGCGTTGCGGCTGGCCGAGATCGCGCTCGTTGCCGGCCTGCCCGAAGGTGTGTTCAACGTCGTGCCGGGTTTCGGGCACGAGGCCGGCGAGGCGCTCGCGCTGCACCCCGAGGTCGACGCGATCGGCTTCACCGGCAGCACGCGCGTCGGGCGCAAGATGCTCGAGTACGCCGGACGGAGCAACCTCAAACGGGTCTACAACGAACTCGGCGGCAAGTCCGCGTTCGTCGTGTTCGATGACTTCGCCGACGTGGCGCGCGCTGCGAAAACCGCCGCAGGCAGCCTGTTCTTCAATGCTGGCGAAAGTTGCAACGCGCCCTCGCGCGTGTTCGTGCATGCCTCGGTCGCCGACGAGTTCACTGCAATCGTCAAGGCCGAAGCGCCGAAGTACGCGCCAGGCGATCCGCTCGGCGGCGTCAACGAAATCGGCGCACTGGTCGACGACACCCAGATGCGCAGCGTGCTCGGCTACATCGAAGCCGGCCTGAGCGAAGGCGCACGCCTGCTCAGCGGCGGGCGCCAGGCGATGCGTGAAAGCGGCGGTTTCTACGTCGAGCCGACGGTGTTCGACGGTGTCACCAACGCGATGAAGATCGCGCGCGAAGAGATCTTCGGCCCGGTGCTCTCGATCATCCGCTTCGATAACGAAGCCGAGGTCGTGCGCCAGGCCAACGACAGCCCCTACGGCCTGCAGGCCAGTGTGTGGAGCGACAATATCAACCGGGCGCACCGCGTCGCGCGCGCGCTGCGCGCCGGCACCGTGCATGTGAACCAGTACGACGAAGACGACATTACCGTGCCCTTCGGCGGCTTCAAGCAAAGCGGCAACGGACGCGACAAATCGCTGCACGCCTTCGACAAATACACCGAGTTGAAGACCACCTGGATCCGCATCGATGGCTGAGGCTGCAGGCGCGCTGCGCGAGCGTCTGGCGGCGCAGGGCGTGCACACGCTGCTGGTGCAGTTCACCGACCTGCACGGCGTGGCCAAAGGCAAGTGGGTGCCGCTGGAACACTTGAGCGACGTGCTCGGCGCCGGCGCGGGCTTCGCCGGGCCATCGATCCCGGGCACCGGCCTCGGGCGCACCGGC
>JANMWQ010000586.1:0-1818 GCA_031394085.1 Rhizobacter sp.
GGCCGGCAACACGACCGCGACCACATACATCGCGCCGCTGCCGATCGTCATCAGCGCGAGCGTGACGACGAGCCGCGCCCAGGCGTAGCGCGAGTCGGGTTCGAGGGGCGTCATCGACCCAACTTCACGCCAGCACTGCGCCACCTCGAAAGGCGCGAACTCCCCGCGTGAGACGCTGCCACAGGCGCCGGGGGGTCGGCATGTCTAGACGAGATCCTTCTGCCGCTCGATGACGCGCGAAACGATGCCGTAGGCGATCGCCTCGTCGGCGCTCATCCAGTAGTCGCGTTCCATGTCGGCGGCGACCTTCTCGTAGGGCTGGCCGGTTTGCGTGGCCACCACGCGTGCGAGGCGCTCGCGGACCTTGATGATTTCTTTGGCCTGGATCGCGATGTCGGTCGCCTGGCCGCCCGCGCCACCGGCCGGCTGGTGGATCATGAAGCGCGTGTTCGGCAGGCAAAAGCGTCGCTCTTTGGGCGGCGCGAGAAAGATGTGTGCGCCGGCACTCGCGACCCAGCCGCTGCC
This sequence comes from Rhizobacter sp., assembly GCA_031394085.1. Lineage (GTDB taxonomy): Bacteria > Pseudomonadota > Gammaproteobacteria > Burkholderiales > Burkholderiaceae_C > LMDS01. The sequence continues at coordinate 526 of JANMWQ010000586.1, forward strand.
GACCGTCGTGACCGGCGCGCGCACGAAGCGGATCAAGTCGAAGATCGCGTCGCCGGATTCCACATGACCGCCCGGCGACGAGATCAGCATCGTGATCGGTGCTTCGGATTCTTCGGAGAGTGCCAGCAGGCGCCGGCAGGTCGCGTGCGCGAGTTTGTCGTCGATCTCGCCGAACACGAGCACGAAGCGCGACTTGAACGCGAGTTGCTCTTCGAGCTTGTCGACCTTGGTGTCGGCTTTTGCGGGCTTGTCTTCTGCGGCGTTGATGAATGTCATGGCTATGCTCCTGTGATCGGTTGGACCCTGCGGAAGAGTTTAAGCCGCAGCGGTATTCGATTTCGTCGGAGCACTCTCCGGCCATGCGCCGGCGAGGGCGTCAGTTCGCGGAGAGGAGCTGCGAGGCCGCCTTCTCGTCGGCCTCGGCGGTCTGGATCATCTTCATCTGCGCCTCGAACTGGCGCGCCGCCGAGATCATCGCGACCATTGATTCGACCGCGCTGACGTTCGAGCCTTCGAGCGCGCCGTCTTGCACGCGCGCGGTGTCGTCGGCGCTCAGGTCGCCGTCAGCACCGCGGAACAACCCGTCGTCACCACGCTTGAGCGGTGCGTCGGGCGTGACGAGCTTCAACTTGCCGATCGCGGTGTTCTTGCCGTCGGTGCCCTTGGCGCTGACGGTGCCATCGGCGCCGATGCTCACCGCGGCGTTGGGCGGCACTTGCAGCGGGCCGCCGTCGCCCATCAGCGGCAGGCCGCTGCGCGTGGTCAGCGTGCCGTCGTTCGAGATTTCGAGTGCACCACCGCGGGTGTAGGCCTCGGTGCCGTCGAGCGCCTGCACCGTGAGCCAGCTCTTGCCTTTGACGGCCACGTCGAGATTGCGGCCGGTGGCGGTGACGGCGCCGGCGCTCGCGTCGTAGCCGGTCGTGGTTTCGAGCGAGTAGACACGCGTGCTCGCACCGCTGCCTTGAACCGGCACCGCACGAAAGGCCTGCAGCTCGGCGCGAAAGCCGGGCGTCGACACATTCGCGATGTTGTTCGCGAGCGTGTCTTGCCGCTGCATCGTCGCCTTCGCGCCCGACATCGAGAGGTAGATCATGCGGTCCATCTGCTCACTCCAAAATTTGCTTCTCCGTGGGCTTCCCGATGCAACTCGTTCCGCCAGTACGCCTTTGACCCGGCGCCGCTCAGCTCCGAAAACGCGCTACGGCTTGCACTCGACAAGCATGGAATTGGGCCCACGCGCCATCAGAAGCGAGCCGCCAGACGGGATGATCATGCCGTTGGGGTTCGCTTGGC
>JANMWQ010000602.1:0-8095 GCA_031394085.1 Rhizobacter sp.
CAGCATCAAGCATTGCAAAGTCTGCGGCGGCGCGGTGCTCTACACGGTGCCGGCCGACGACAACCGCGAGCGTGCCACCTGCACCGTCTGCCACACGGTTCATTACGAGAACCCGCTCAACGTGGTGGGCACGGTGCCGGCTTGGGGCGACCAGGTGCTGCTGTGCCGCCGCAACATCGAGCCGCGCTTCGGCTTCTGGACGCTGCCGGCCGGCTTCATGGAACTCGGCGAGACGGTCTCGCAAGGCGCCGCGCGCGAGACCCTTGAGGAGGCCGGCGCGAATTTCGAGATGCAGGGGTTGTTCACCGTGCTCAGCGTGGTGCGCGTCGGTCAGGTGCACATGTACTTTCGTGCGCGCCTGCTCGACACCGAGTTCGCACCCGGCCCCGAGACGATCGAGGCCAGGCTGTTCCGCGAAGACGAGATCCCATGGGAAGAACTCGCATTTCGTACCGTGCGCGAAACCTTGAAGCATTACTTCGCCGACCTGCGCGGGGGTCAATTCGGCTTTCACTGTGCCGATATCGCGTGATGTGCCTCCCGCGAACATGAGCTTGCCCGTGCCGTCCGACATCGCCGTACCTGCCGCCACACCCGTCGCGACCCCGCTTGCCAAGCCTTCTGCGGCGCCGGCCCAGCCGCGCCTGCGCGAAGACCTGATCCACCCCGATCCGTTGCTCGATTGCCTGGTCGAGATCTGCCACCTGCACGGGCAGGTCGCGTCGCGGGCGACGCTGTCGGCCGGCATGCCGCTGGTCGGCGGCCGCATGACGCTCGACCTCGCCGAGCGGGCCGTCGCGCGCGCGGGCATGTCGACCAACCTGCAGCGTGTCGCACTCGACGCGATCGACGCGGCCGCGCTGCCGGCGTGCCTGATCCTGAAAGACAACCGCGCCTGCGTGCTGCTCGGCTGGGACCGTGACAACGGCAACGGCAGCGGCCAAGACACCGCGCGCGTGCTGTTGCCGGAAACCGGCCAGGGCTCGGTGGCACTGGCGCGCGACGAACTCGCGCAGCGCTTCACCGGCGTCGTGCTGTTCGTGCGCCCGCACTTTCGCTTCGACAAGCGCACCGAGAGCATGGCTGCGGCTGCCACGCCGAAGTCGCGCCACTGGTTCTGGAGCGCGATGCTGCAGCAGCGCTTCGTCTACCGCGACATTCTCTGGGCGGCGCTGCTGATCAACCTGTTCGCGCTCGCGTTCCCGATGTTCTCGATGAACGTCTACGACCGCGTCGTGCCGAACAACGCGGTCGAGACCTTGTGGGCCTTGTCGATCGGCGTCGTGCTGGTGCTCGGTGCCGACCTGTTCATGCGCCTGCTGCGCAGCCACTTCGTCGACGAAGCGAGCGCACGGGTCGACGTGCAGCTCTCGGCTGCGCTGATGGAAAAGGTGCTCGGCATGCGACTCGAGCACCGCGCCGAATCGGTCGGCTCGTTCGCCGCCAGCCTGCGCGGCTTCGAGCAGGTGCGCGACTTCATCGCCTCGGGCACGGTCACCGCGCTGATCGACCTGCCGTTCGCGCTGCTGTTCGTGTTCGTGATGCTCTGGATCTCGCCGTGGCTCGCGCTGCCGGTCGTGGTCGCGGGCGGGCTGATCCTGGCGCTCGGCTGGGTCCAGCAGCAGCGCCTGCACGAGCTCGCCGAGACCACCTACCGGGCAGGCGCGATGCGCAACGCCACGCTGATCGAAAGCCTGACCGGCATCGAGACGATCAAGGCCCAGGGCGCCGAGAGCGTGGTGCAAGCCAAGTGGGAGCGCACCAACGTGTTCCTCGCCCGCGCCAACGTCAAGATGCGTGCGCTGTCGTCGGCGGCGATGTACAGCACGAGCACGCTGATCCAGTTCGTCACCGTCGCGATCATCGTCATCGGCGTCTACCTGATCGGCCAGCGCGAGCTGACGATGGGCGCGCTGATCGCCTCGAGCATGCTGGCCTCGCGTGCACTCGCGCCGGCCGGGCAAATCGTCGGGCTGATGATGCAGTACCAGGGCGCGCGCACCGCGCTCGAGAACCTCAACACGGTGATGGAAAAACCGGTCGAGCGCCCTGTGGGCCAGACCTTCATCGAGCGGCCGCAACTGCGCGGCGAGATCGAGTTTCGCAATGTCAAGTTCGCCTACCCGGGCCGCACCGATTCGGCGCTCGAGGGCCTGAGCTTCAAAATCGCGCCGGGCGAGAAGGTCGCCTTGATCGGGCGCGTGGGGTCGGGCAAGTCGACGATCCAGCGGCTGATCATGGGCCTGTACCAGCCGATCGACGGCGCGGTGCTGCTCGACGGCATCGACCTGCGCCAGCTCGACCCGGCCGACGTGCGCCGCAACTGCGGCTACGTGTCGCAAGACGTGACCCTGTTCTACGGCACGCTGCGCGAGAACATCGCGTTCGGCCTGCCGTATGCGGATGATTCCGCGATCGTCGCCGCGGCCGAAGTGGCCGGCATGGCCGAGCTCGTCAACCGGCACCCACGCGGGTTCGACCTGCCCGTGGGTGAGCGCGGCGAGTCGCTCTCGGGCGGGCAGCGGCAGAGCGTGGGCCTGGCGCGCGCGATCCTGCACAACGCGCCGATGCTGCTGCTCGACGAGCCGACCAGCGCGATGGATTTCTCGACCGAAGCGCAAATCACGACCCGCATCGGCGCCTTCGCACAAGACAAAACCGTGGTGCTGGTGACGCACCGCACCTCGATGCTCGCGATGGTCACGCGCGTGATCGTGGTCGACGGCGGCCGCATCGTCGCCGACGGCCCGCGTGACCGCATCATGGAAGCGTTGCAGAGCGGGCGCGTGGCGAAGGCGGCATGAGCGCGCCGGGCCGCCCCAAGCGCGAATTTCCCCTCTTGGAGGGGCGGCGCGCAGCGCCTGGGGTGCACCAATGAGCGATACGACCGACAACCTGCCGGCGGTCGTGCCGGCCGTGAAACCGCCCAGCCTGAGGCAGCGGCTGACCACGATCCTCGGCGCCGCGCCCGACGAGAAAGAACAAGCCGGGCTGGGCTACGCCGAAGCCGCAGGGTTTCGCAGCTTCGAGCTCGAGGCGGGCGATGCGATGTCGCGCGCCAAGACACAGCGCGCACAGCTGATCGTGCGCGCCGCGGTGGTCGTGATCGTGCTGCTGCTGGTGTGGGCCGCGCTCGCCAAGGTCGACGAAATCACCAAGGGCGATGCACGCGTCATTTCATCGCGGCAGTTGCAATTGGTGCAGTCGTTCGACGGCGGCGTGGTCTCCGAGATCCTGGTCAAGGAAGGCCAGGTCGTCGAGAAAGGCCAGTTGCTGCTTAAGATCGACGAGACCCGCGCGACCTCGGGCGTGCGCGAGAGCGCGGCGCAGGGTTTCGCATTGCGGGCACGCCTGGCGCGCTTGCGGGCGCTGGCCGAAGGTGCGGCATTTCAACCGCCACCGCCGGGCGACAGCCCGGACGAAAAGCGCATCCTGGAGGAGGAACGTCGCCTCTACGAGACACGTTTGTCCGAGCTCAACACGATGCTAGCGATCAACCAGCAACAGCTGCAACAAAAACAGCAAGAGTTGGGCGAGATGCGCTCGCGCAAAGCATCCGCCGAACGCAGCCTCGACCTCACGCAGCAGGAACTGGCGAAGACCCGGCCGCTGCTCGCGAGCGGCGCGGTCTCGGAGGTCGACATCCTGCGCCTCGAAGGCGCGGTCTCGAAAACGCGCGGCGACTCCGAACAATCGAGCGCGCAGATCGCCCGCGTGCAGGCCTCGATCGGCGAAGGCCAGCGCAAGATCCAGGAGACCGAGCTGACCTTTCGCAACGAAGCCCGCAAGGAAATGGCCGACGTGATGGGCAAGCTCAACGCGTTGAACCAGGGCGCCGTCGCGCTCACCGACAAAGTCGACAAATCGCAGATCAAGAGCCCGCTGCGCGGCCGCGTGCAGCGCCTGCTCGCGAACACGGTCGGCGGTGTGGTGCAGCCGGGCAAAGACATCGTCGAGATCGTGCCGCTCGACGATGTGCTCGTGCTAGAAGCCAAGGTGCTGCCGCGCGACATCGCGTTCATCCGCCCCGGCCAGGGTGCGACCGTCAAGTTCACCGCCTACGACTTCTCGATTTACGGCGGCATGGAGGCCGAGGTCGAGAACATCAGCCCCGACACGGTGGTCGACGAAAAAGGCAATGCGTTCTACCTCGTGCGGGTGCGCACCACGCGCCCCAGCTTCAGCGACAAGCTGCCGATCATTCCCGGCATGACGGCCGAGGTCGACATCCTGACCGGCAACAAGACCGTCATGTCCTACCTGCTCAAGCCGGTGCTCAAGGGCAAGGCCTATGCACTGCGCGAGCGCTGAGCGACCGATCCCTGAATGCAGGGGTCGGCGTTTTCGACCCGAACTTGACCCCCTGCTCGCGGGGGAGCGACAACGCCACTCGAAGGTGATCGACTTCACGCTCACCTTGCAATCCTTACCGCCATAGCGCCGAAAGGCCGCACGGCTGTTCTACGCTCCAACATCTTCGCCAGTCGACTCAGCAAGGTTTCGCCATGCCCACCATCGTTCAAACATTTCAAGGTCGTGTCACCGGTCTCTGGGGCACCGCCAACATGCGAGGCGCCGACGGCAAGATGCACGCGCTCAAGCTCGGTGACCTGGTGCACAAGGGCGATGTGATCCTGACCTCGCAAAACGGCATCGTCCAGTTGACCGACGACATCACAGCGGCCGCGCTGCCAGCGAGCGCGCCGACCACGGCCGCTGCAGCGGCGAGCGCCAGCCCCGACATCGACCGTGTCATCAGCAGCCTGGACGACCCGAACTCCGCCGACGCGACCGCCGCGGGTGTGGCCGGTGGCGACGGCGCCGGCGAACTGACACTCGGCCTGCGCGTCGACCGCATCGCTGAAGCACTGACGCCGGCCGGCCTCGCACTGCCCGCCGACGCTGGCAACACGCGCTTCGACCCGGTTCGTGGCGGTGCGCAAGAGTCGGTCAAGCAGCCGGCGCCGAGCCAGCCGATCGACGCCGACTCACGCAGCATCAGCGCCACCGAAGAAGGCCAGCCCGTCGGCCTCGGCCTGGCGGCGCCGACCGGCGTTACTTCTGCGGCCGTGATCACGGTCACGCAATTGCCGCTGATCGGCGTGCTGCAAAAGGCCGACGGCTCGCCGGTCACGCTCGGCAGCACATTGACCACCGCCGAACTCATCGGCCTGAAGTACGTGCCGCCGGCCGACTACGACGGCACCACCGCACCCGGGGGATTCGGCTACACCGTCAGCGACCAAGGGGTCACCGTGAGCGGCAGCGTCGCGATCGCGCTCGGCACCGTCAACGACGCACCGGTCGCGACCGCCGATGCCGCGACCACGCTCGAAGACACGCCGGTCAGCGGTAACGTGCTGAGCAACGACCGCGATGTCGACGGCAACGCCCTGCGGCTCACGCAGTACACGATCGCCGGCGTCGACCACCCGGCCGGCAGCACCACCACGCTGCTCGGCATCGGCACCATCGTGCTGAACGCCGACGGCGGCTACACCTTCACACCGGCCGCCGACTACAACGGCCCGGTGCCGCCGATCGGCTACACGCTCAGCGACGGCACGGTGGCCACCACCTCGACGCTGACGATCACGATCACGCCCGTCAACGACGCACCCGCCGTCGTCGACGACATCGCCTCGACACCGATCAACGTGCCGGTCACGGTCGCGGTGCTCGCGAATGACCGCGATGTCGACGGCGACCCGCTCACCGTCACCGGCGCGAGCCTCGCCAACCCGGCGCAGGGCACGGTCGTGGTCAACCCGAACGGCACGGTCACGTTCACGCCTGCGGGCAACTACGTCGGCCCTGTGCTCATTACCTACACCGCCTCCGATGGCCACGGTGGCACCAGCACCGCGACCGTCACGGTCAACGTCGGCACCAACACGCCGCCGCTCGGCGCCGACAGCGCGCACACGATCGCCGAAGACGGCAGCTACGCCGTCAAGACCGCGGACTTCGGCTTCAGCGACGCAGATGCCGGCCAGACCTTGGCCAACGTTCGCATCGACGTCTTGCCGGTCGCGGGCACGCTGCTGCTCAACGGCACGGCGCTGGTGGCCGGCGCGGTGATCTCGGCGGCCGACGTCGCGGCCGGCAAGCTGGTCTTCGTGCCCGCCGCCGACGGCAACGGGTCGCCTTACGCGAGCTTCACGTTCAGCGTTCAGGACAGCGCCGGCGCATTCGATCCCGTGCCGAACACGCTGACCCTGAACGTCACGCCGGTCAACGACGCACCGGTGGCCAAGCCCGATGCGGCCACCGCAACCGAAGACACACCGCTGCTCGGCAACGTGCTCGCCAACGACACCGATGTCGACACCGGCAGCTCGCTTCAAGTCACGCAGTTCGCCATCGGCGGCACGACCTACGCCGCAGGTGCGCTCGCCACGCTCGCGGGCATCGGCACGCTGCAGATCAACCCCGACGGCTCGTACACGTTCACCCCGGCCGCGAACTACAACGGCGCCGTGCCGCAGGCGACCTACACGGTCACCGACGGCACGCTCACGTCGAGTTCGACGCTGACGATCGGCAACGTCACGCCGGTCAACGACCCGCCGGTCGTGGCCGACGACCTGGCCTCGACGCCGATCAACACACCGGTCGTGATCGCCGTGCTCGCGAACGACACCGATGTCGAGCAAGACCCGCTGACCGTCACCGGTGCGGTGCTGGCCAACCCGGCGCAAGGCACGATCGCGATCAACCCCGACGGCACGCTGACCTTCACGCCTGCGGGCAACCTCAGCGGCCCGGTCGTCATCACCTACACCGTCTCCGACGGCCACGGCGGCACGGGCACCGCGAGCGTCACGGTCAACGTCGGCAACAACACGCCGCCGGCAGGCGCCGACAGCGCCCACACGATCCTCGAGGACGGCAGCTACGTCGTCAAGACCGCCGACTTCGGCTTCACCGATGCCGATGCCGGCCAGACCCTTTCCAACGTGCGCATCGACGTCTTGCCGGTCGCAGGCACGCTGCTGCTCAACGGCACAGCGCTGGTGGCCGGCGCGGTCGTCTCGGCAACCGACGTCGCGGCCGGCAAGCTGGTCTTCGTGCCCGCTGCGGACGGCAACGGGTCGCCTTACGCGAGCTTCACGTTCAGCGTTCAGGACAGCGCCGGCGCGTTCGATCCCGTGCCGAACACGCTGACCCTGAACGTCACGCCGGTCAACGACGCACCGATCGCGAACCGCGACACGGGTACCGCCACCGAAGACACGCCACTGCTCGGCAACGTGATCGCCAACGACACCGATGTCGACGGCAACGTTTTGCAGGTCACGCAGTTCGTCATCGGCGGCACGACTTACGCCGCCGGCTCGCTTGCCACGCTCGCCGGCATCGGTACGCTGCAGATCAACAACGACGGTTCGTACACGTTCACCCCGGCCCTGAACTACAACGGTGCGGTGCCGGTCGCGACCTACACGATCACCGACGGCAACCTCACTGCCAGCTCGACGTTGACGATCGGCATCGACGCGGTCAACGACGCACCCATCGCGAACCGCGACGTGGGCGCGGCGACCGAAGACCAGCCACTCGTCGGCAACGTTTTGTCCAACGACACCGATGCCGAAGGCGACGCGCTGCGGGTCACCGAGTTCAGCATCGGCGGCACCACCTATGCCGCGGGCACGCCCGTCACGCTCGCGGGCATCGGCACGTTGCAGATCAATGGCGATGGCTCGTACACGTTCACCCCTGCCGCGAACTACAACGGCGCCGTGCCGGCCGTGAACTACACGATCACCGACGGCAACCTCACTGCCAGCTCGACGCTGACGATCGGCATCGAGGGCGTCAACGATGCCCCAGTCGCAAACCCAGATACGGGCATCGCCACCGAAGACACGCCGCTGCTCGGCAACGTGCTCGGCAACGACACCGATGTCGATGGCAACCTGTTGCAGGTCACGCAGTTCGTCATCGGCGGCACGGCCTACGCCGCCGGGTCGCTTGCGACCCTCGCTGGCGTCGGCACGCTGCAGATCAACCCCGACGGCTCGTACACGTTCACTCCGGCCTTGAACTACAACGGCGCGGTGCCGCAGGCGACCTACACGATCACCGATGG
>JANMWQ010000604.1:0-1836 GCA_031394085.1 Rhizobacter sp.
TTGAGTGATCCATGAGCCTGCATCGAATGACCAAGACCCCACTCCTCGCTGCCGCGTTTCTCGGGACAACGCTGATCACCTGCGCCGCCAGCGCCTTCGCCGCCGACCCGCCCGCGAAGGCCACCGACCAGGTCGTCGTGCCCGAGGTCGATCGCCGCGACATCAGCAAGCCGCGCTTCCCATCGAACGACTTCGAGATCGGCACCTTCGTCGGCACCTATGCGACGCAGAACTTCGGCTCCAGCGTGGTCGGCGGATTGCGCCTGGGCTACCACATCACCGAAGACTTTTTCGTCGAAGGCGTCTACGCGCAGACCAAGGTGAGCGACGCGTCGTTCCGCCAGGTGCTGCCCGGCGGCGTGTTCCCGACCGAGAAAGAAAAGCTCAGCTACTACAACCTTTCGGTCGGCTACAACGTGCTGCCCGGCGAGGTGTTCATCGGCGGCAAACGCGCCAAGCCGTCGGCCTTCTACCTGATCGGCGGCGTGGGCAGCACCCAATTCGACCAGCAGCGCCGGCCGACCTACAACGTCGGCGCCGGACTTCGCGTGTTCCTGACCGACCACGTCGCGCTGCAGGTCGACGCGCGCGACCATATCTTTTCGCTCGACCTGCTCGGCAAGCGCCAGAGCACGCAGAACCTCGAGTTCACCGCCGGCATCTCGGCCTTTTTTTGAGAGGTCGCAACCGTGAACGTTCATCTGCCACAACGACGCTTTCTCCCTCGCCCCTTTGGGGAGAGGGCCGGGGTGAGGGGCTGCCCGGCGCGAGGTGACGTTTCGACCAACCTCACCCCAACCCTCTCCCAGAGGGAGAGGGAGCCAACTCGAACCACTGCCCGCCTGCGAGCGGAGGCAGCCCGATGAGGCCCAATTCGTTCACCACGCGCCGCCGGCTGCTGCAGGCCTCGGCCGGCAGCGCGCTCGCGCTCGTCGCCGGCCGCGCGCTACCGGCGATCGCAGCATCGAGCGCCGCGCCCGATTTCACGCTGCGCACGCTGGCCGGCCCGAACATGCGCCTGGCCGAGCAGCGCGGCCGCGTCGTGATGATCAATTTCTGGGCCACCTGGTGCGGCCCGTGCCGGCAGGAGTTGCCGCAGCTCAGCAAGCTCTACGACAAGTACCGCGGCTCGGGCTTCGTGCTGATGGGCGTGAACGTCGACGACGACGTGCGCAACGCGACCGAGGTGGCCGCGAAACTCGCGGTGAGCTTCCCGGTACTGCTCGACACCGACAAGGCCGTCAGCAAGCTCTACGACCTGACGACCATGCCCTCGACCGTGCTGGTCGACCGCGACGGCAAGGTGCGTTACCTGCACCGCGGCTACCTCGCCGGCTACGAAGACACGTATGACAAGCAAGTGCGGGAGTTGCTGAAATGAGCGCGCGTCGCGTGTTCGTCGCCGTCACGCTGACCGCCGTCGTCACCTTGAGCGGCTGCGCGACCCCGCCCTGGGTCAAGCCCTACGAGCGCGAGCGCCTGGCCGACCCGATCATGAAGTTCTCGCGCAGCTCGCTGGCCGAGAAGCACAACGAGCACGTGCGCGACGTGCGCGAAGGCGCGCGCGGTGCGACGGGTGTGCAAGGGGGTGGCTGTGGCTGCAATTGAGTTGCGACTTTTCCACCGCCTCGCCGTGCTGCTCGGCGGTGTGTTCGCCGTGGCCGGCGCGCATGCGGTCGACCTGCCCGAAGACCGCGCCGAGCTGCTGTACCACTCGTACACCGGCGGCGGCGTCACCGCCAACGGCCCGGCGCTGCTGGTGCGCAAGAGCCTCATGGACAAGGTCTCGCTGCAGGGCTCGTACTACGTCGACGCGGTCAGCAACGCCTCGATCGA
>JANMWQ010000631.1:0-8475 GCA_031394085.1 Rhizobacter sp.
CGGCTTCACGATCAACAGCATCACGATGATGGCGCTGAGCCTGTGCGTGGGCCTGCTGATCGACGACGCGATCGTCGTGCGCGAGAACATCGTGCGCCATGTGCAGATGGGCAAATCGGCCCACGAGGCCGCGCTGGCCGGCACCAACGAGATCGGCCTGGCGGTGCTCGCGACCACGCTCTCGATCGTCGCGGTGTTCCTGCCGATCGGCTTCATGGGCGGCATCGTCGGCAAGTTCTTCCACGAGTTCGGGTTGACCATCGTCGCCGCGGTGCTGATCTCGATGTTCGTCAGCTTCACGCTCGACCCGATGCTCTCGAGCATCTGGCACGACCCGCAAGCTGAACGGACGAACGCCGGCGGCCCGCGCGGCGCGCCGGTCACGCTCTACGACAAGACGATCGGCCGCGTCACCGGGCTGTTCGACAAGCTGACCGAGGCGCTCTCGCGCGGCTACCAACGCATCCTCGGCTGGTCGCTCGAGCACAAGCTGTCGACGCTGGCGATCGCATTCGCCACCTTGGTCGCGAGCTTTTTCATCGTGCCGCTGCTCGGTGCCGAGTTCGTGCCGAAGGCCGATTTCTCCGAGACGCAGATCAACTTCTACACGCCGGTCGGCTCCTCGCTGGAGCAGACCGAAGCGCGCGCGAAGCAGGTCGATGCGGCGCTGCGCGAGCTGCCCGAGGTGCGGTACACGGTGACCACCATCAACAGCGGCCAGGCCGCCGGCAAGATCTACGCGGCCGTGTACGTGCGCATGGTCGATCGCAAGGAAAGAAAGCGCAGCATCCAGGAAATGGCGGTGCCGATGCGCGAGCGGCTCTCGCGCATCCGCGGCATCACGATCACCAACATCGGCACCACCGACCTCGGCGGAGGCAAGAGCCTGCAGTTCTCGGTGCAAGGCCCCGATCTGGCCGAGCTCGAACGGCTCTCGCGCCTCATCACGCCGCAACTGCAGGCGATCGGCGGCCTCGTCGACCTCGACAGCACGCTCAAGCCCGACAAGCCCACCGTCGCGATCGACGTGAAGCGCGATGCCGCCTCCGATGTCGGCTTGAACGTCAACATGCTCGCGACCACCCTGCGCACGATGATGGCGGGCACGACCGTCGGCAACTGGCGCGCGCCCGACGGTGAGAACTACGATGTCAACGTGCGGCTGAGCCCCGAGGCCCGCGTCTCGATCGCCGACCTGCAGCGCATGCCGATCGTCGTTGCCGCCGGCCCCGACGGCGCGAGCCGTTCGGTGCGGCTCTCGCAGGTGGCCGACATCGCGCCCTCGACCGGCCCGAACCAGATCAACCGCCGCGACCTGAACCGCGAGATCAACTTCGACGCGAACGCGTTCGGCCGCAGCTCGGGCGATGTCTCGGCCGAGATCAAGACCGCGCTCGACGGCATCGCCTGGCCGCCGGGCTACCGCTACAGCTTCGGTGGCTCGACCAAGAACATGACCGAGTCGTTCCAGTACGCGGTCGGCGCGCTGGCGCTGGCGATCGTGTTCATCTACATGATTCTGGCGAGCCAGTTCAAGAGCTTTTTGCAGCCGCTGGCGCTGATGAGCGCGCTGCCGCTGACGCTGATCGGCGTGGTGCTGACGCTGCTCGCGTTTCGCTCGACGCTCAACATGTTCAGCATCATCGGCATCGTGATGCTGATGGGCCTGGTGACGAAGAACGCGATCCTGCTGATCGACTTCGCGATCCGTTCACGGGCCGGCAGCCAAGGCGAGCCGCCACGCGGGCGGTCCGATGCCCTGCTCCACGCCGCGCAGGTGCGGCTGCGGCCGATCCTGATGACGACGCTGGCGATGGTCTTCGGCATGGTGCCCCTCGCGTTCGCGCTCTCCGAAGGGTCGGAGCAGCGCGCGCCGATGGGCCAGGCGGTGATCGGCGGCGTGATCACGTCGTCGCTGCTCACGCTCGTCGTCGTGCCGGTCATCTACTGCTACCTCGACGATCTGGCGGTGTGGGCGAAGCGGCGCTGGGCCGGCAAATCCCGGCCTGCACCCGCTGACCCGGCAGTCGCCGCCACGCCCACGAAATAGAATTCGCGCTTCACCTGCACCCGTCTCCCCACGTTCCACACCATGAACATCGAACAAGCCCGTTTCAACATGATCGAACAGCAGATCCGCCCCTGGGATGTGCTGAATCCGGGCGTGCTGGAACTGCTCGCCATCGTTAAACGCGAAGACTTCGTGCCACCCGAGCATCGCGCGCTGGCGTTCGTCGACACCGAAGTGCCTCTTTCGTCATCCACCAGCGGGCCGCAGTGCATGCTGTCGCCAAAGGTCGAGGCGCGCACGCTCCAGGAGCTGGCAGTGCACAAGCACGAGCGCGTGCTCGAAATCGGCGCCGGCTCGGGCCACATGGCCGCGCTGCTGGCGCACAAGGCGCAGCACGTCACCACGCTCGAGATCGACCCCGCGCTGGCGGCCTTCGCGGCCGCGAACCTGAAGCGCGCCGGCGTGATGAACGCCACTGTCATCAATGCCGATGGCGCCGGTGGCCTGGCGGGTGATCTGGCAAGAGAAGGCCCGTTCGACGTGATCGTGCTGTCGGGCTCGGTCGCCGAGGTGCCCGAAGCACTGTTGTCGCAGCTCAAGGTGGGCGGGCGGCTGGCCGCGATCGTCGGTGCCGAGCCCGTGATGCGCGCAGTGCTGATCACCCGCACCGGTGACCAGGGCCTGGAGCACACCGTGCTGTTCGACACGGTCGCGCCGCGCCTGCGCGGCTTCGCCGAGCCGACCAAGTTTCACTTTTGAGCCGCCGATGAAGCAGATCACCGGCCGTGAGCTGATCGCCATGGCGAGTTCGCCCACCGATGCGGCGAGCGCACCGATGCCGCTGCTGCTCGACGTGCGCGAGCCCTGGGAGTTCGCGCTCGCAGCGATCCGAATCGACGGGCTGCAGACGCGGTTGATGCCGATGAACAGCGTGCCCGGGTTGTTCGACGAGATCGATTCGACGCAGCCTGTCGTCTGCATTTGTCATCACGGCGCCCGAAGTGCGCAGGTCGTCGCATTCCTGGAGCGCCAGGGCTTCGAGGCGGTCTATAACCTCGCCGGCGGCATCGATGCCTGGTCGATGCAGGTCGATGCCACCGTCCCGCGGTATTGATCCGAACCGCAGAAACCAGAACCCAAAAAGCCGTTGGAGAAGTTGCCCATGTCGCCCTGCCACCGCCAACCCACGTTGCGTCCCCACGCGCTCGCGGCCGCTCTCGTGATCGTGCTCGGCCTGGGCGGTGCGCCGAGCGCGCAGGCCCAGAGCCTGCAGGAGCTCTACCAGACGGCGCGTGGCTACGACGCCAGCTACCTCGCCACGCGCGCCAGCCTCGACGCCGCGCAGTACCGCCATGACCAGGCGCGCGGCCTGCGGTTGCCGCAGGTCGGACTCGGCGTCGCCGCGGCGCGCCAGCTCAGCAGCACGCCCGATTCGCCGTCGACCCAGGTCGTCAACACGAACTCGGCGAACGCCACGCTGAGCGGCTCGCAAACGCTCTTCAACCGCGCCAACGACGTGACGATCTCGCAGGCCGACAAGGCCGTCGAAGCCTTCCGCGCCGACCTCGAGGCGGCCGAACAAGACCTGATCCTGCGCGTCTCGCAAGCGTATTTCGACGTGCTCGCTGCGCAAGACAACCTCGCCACCGCACGCGCCAGCCTGGCCGCCATCTCGGAGCAAGTGGCCTCGGCCAAGCGCAATTTCGAGGTCGGCACCGCGACCATCACCGACACCCGCGAGGCCCAGGCCCGCTTCGACCTGGCGCGCTTCACGCAGATCCAGGCCGATAACGACCTGACCACCAAGCGCATCCTGCTCGACCAGACCGTCGGCCGCGGCGGCGTCGTGCCCAAGCAGCTGGCGGTGCCGATCGCACTGCCGGCGCTGGTGCCGGCGAACGTCGACGAATGGGTCACGCGCGCCGACGCCGAGCACCCGCAAATCCGCAAGGCGCGGGTCGCGCTCGAGCTTGCGCGGCTCGACACCGACAAGGCCAAGGCCGGCCACCTGCCGACCGTCACGTTGAACGGCAGCTACGGCCGTGGCCGCGCGTCGAACGACTTGCAAACGCAGGGCAGCGGCTTCTCGTACACCACGCCGAGCACGGTCAGCTCGGTGTCGGTGAACCTGAACGTTCCGCTGTTCGCCGGCTACCAGATCCAGAACCGCGTGAAAGAAACGCTGGTGCTCGAAGACAAGACGCTGAACGACCTCGACAACGCTCGCCGAGGTGTCGTGCAGCTGACGCGCCAGCTCTACTACCAGGTCGGCTCGGCCGGGGCGCAGGTCAATGCACTCGAAGCGGCCGAGTCGTCGAGCAAGCTCGCGCTCGAAGCCACGCAACTCGGCTTCAAGGTCGGCGTGCGCGTGAACATCGACGTGCTCAACGCACAGGCCCAGCTCTACACCACGCAAGCGCAGCTCGCAAAAGCGCGCTACGACCTGATCATGGCGGGCCTGCGGCTGCGCCAGGCCTCAGGTCGCCTGACGCCCGACGACGTGGCGGCGGTCAATGGCCTGCTGATCCGCTGACCGGCGGGGGCGCGCCGAGGGCGTGGCCGTTGCGCCGCCACGGCGCTCGTCAACGGTTCAGCGGTGCGATCTGGCGTGCCATGCGCAGCGCAGCGCCACGGTGCTGCGACGCGAAGCGCAGCGCGTTCGCAGACAAGGCACGCAGCCGATCGGGCGCGCGCAGCCACTCGTTCGCGAGCGCGACCGCTGCACCGATGTCATCGGCCCGAAACGAGGCCTCCGCCGCCAGTGACAACTCGGCCGCCTCGCTGAAATTGAACGTGCTCGGCCCCATCACCAGCGGGCAGCCGCAGGCGGCGGCCTCGATCAGGTTGTGGCCGCCGAGCGGGGCAAAGCTGCCGCCGAGCAGCGCGACATGTGCGGTCGCGTAGTACAGCGCCATCTCGCGCATCGAGTCGCCGAGCCACACTTGCGCGCGCAGCGCCTCGGTGGGCGGTGTGTCTCGCCACTCGCTGCGTCGCGCGAGCGTGAAGCCCGCCGCGCGCACCATGCCGGCGATCTCGTCGAAGCGCTGCGGGTGGCGCGGCACGATCACGAGCAGCGCATCGCCGTGCGGCGCGCGCTGCCAGGCTTCGAGCAGCATCGCCTCTTCGCCTTCGCGCGTGATCGCGGCCAACACCACGCCGCGTTGCAGCAATGCCCGCCACGACGCGCCTTGCGCGAGCTGTGCGGCGTCGGGCGTGAGGTCGTACTTCAGGTTGCCGGCGACCTCGACGGCACGCGCACCTGATTCGCGGATGCGGCGCGCGTCGTCTTCGGTCTGCGCGAGCACCAGCGCGACGCTGTCGATCGCCGGGCGCAGCACCGCGCTGAAGCGCTGGCCGCGCGCGAAGCTCCTGGCACTCAGGCGCGCATTGGCGAGCACCATCGGCACCGTCGCGGCCTGCGCGGCGAGCAGCAGGTTGGGCCAGATCTCGGTCTCCATCAGCACGCCGATCGCCGGGCGAAACTGCGCGAAGAAGCGGCGCGTGGCGCCTGGCGTGTCGTAGGGCAGCCAGGTCTGGTGATCGCCTTCGCGCAGCAGCGATCGGCCCGCTTCACGGCCGGTCGCCGTGCCGTGGGTCAGCAGCAGGCGCATCGCGGGTCGCTCGGCGCGCAACGCATCGACGAGTGCTTGGGCGGCACGGGTTTCGCCGAGCGAGACGGCGTGCAACCAGACCCAGCCGGCACTCGGCGCTTCAGGATAGATACCGAAGCGCTCTTCGATGCGCTCGCGGTACAGCGGCTCGGCCCGGCCGCGCAGCCACAAGCGCACGATGTACGCAGGCTGCAACAGGCGCAGCAGCAGCGAATAGACCCCGCGGGCGAACGATTCGCGCGGTGTGCTCAATGCGCCGCCGCCGCGACCTTCGCATCCGGCTTCACCGCGCGCAGCGCCGCCATGAACTCGGTCTCGATGCGGTGCAACGCCGCGGCGGTGTGGCCTTCGAAGCGCATCACCAGCACCGGCGTGGTGTTGCTGGAGCGAATCAGACCGAAGCCGTCTTTGTAGTCGACGCGCAGGCCGTCGATCGTGATGATCTCTTTCGCGCCCGGGAACGTCGCGTTTTTCAGCAAGGTGTCGACGACGCGTTTGGGCTCGCCTTCGGCGCACGGCACGTTCAGCTCGGGCGTGCTGAAGCTGGTCGGCAATGCGTTGAGCACCTTGCTCGGGTTTTTGCTGCGCGAGACGATCTCGAGCAGGCGCGCCGCGGTGTAGGTCGCGTCGTCGAAACCGTACCAGCGCTCGGAGAAGAAAATGTGGCCGCTCATCTCACCGGCGATCGGTGCCCGGGTTTCGCGCAGCTTGGCCTTGACGAGCGAGTGGCCGGTCTTCCACATCAGCGGCTTGCCACCGGCCTTGCGGATCAGCGGCGCGAGGCGCTGCGTGCACTTGACGTCGAAGATGACCGTGCCGCCGGGTTGGCGCTTCAGGATGTCGCGCGCGAACAGCATCAGCTGGCGATCGGGGTAGATGATGTTGCCGTCTTGCGTGACCACGCCGAGGCGGTCGCCGTCGCCGTCGAACGCGAGGCCGAGTTCGGCGCCGGTCTCGCGCACGGTCGCGATCAAATCGGCGAGGTTCTCGGGTTGGCTCGGGTCGGGGTGGTGGTTCGGAAAGTCGCCGTCGACCTCGGAATACAGCTCGATCACCTCGCAGCCGAGCGCCCGAAGAATACCGGGCGCCGAGGCGCCCGGAATCCCGTTGCCCGAATCGACCACGATCTTCATCGGCCGCGCCAATTTGCAATCGCCGACGATGCGGCCGAGGTATTCGGTGCCGATGCTCATCGGCGCCGAGCGGCCGGTGCCGCGCACGTAGTCTTCGGCCTCGATCCGGCGGCGCAGGTTCTGGATCTCGTCGCCATAGATCGCCTTGGCCGCCAGCACCATCTTGAAGCCGTTGTAGTTCTTCGGGTTGTGGCTGCCGGTGACCATGATGCCGCTGCGGCAGCCGCGCCGGCCGCGCGTGGCGGCCACGTAATACAGCATCGGCGTGGTCACCGCGCCGAGGTCGACGACATCGAGCCCGGTCGACTTCAGGCCCTTGATCAGCGCGCCGACCAGGCTCGGGCCCGAGTGCCGGCCGTCGCGCCCGACCGCCACCGCGCGCTCGCCGGCCTTGACAGCTTCGCTGCCGAAGGCCCGGCCGAGGTGCTCGGCGAACGCCTCGTCGATGCCCGCGCCGACGATGCCGCGGATGTCATAGGCTTTGAAACAGGAGGCGTTGACTTGCATGGGTGGGCTGGCTCGGGTCGGTGAAGTGCGGCGATTGTAGGGACCGCTCCGACCGCGCCTCGCCGTGCCGATCCGCCTGCCGGCGCGCCCGAGGTGCGGCCCGACAGGTCACGCACAGGTTCGAGGTCGTCACGATGCGCCCGCGCCTGCGCGGTCGTTGGAACCGCATGCAGGCGCCGGGCTCGGGGCACCGGAGTGCCTGCACGCGCGGCTGTTCAGGCAGTGCTGCGGCCCGCGCCGCTGCGCGTCAGTTCTTCTCGGCCAACTGATCGAGGATCGCGGGATTCTCGAGCGTCGAGGTGTCTTGGGTGATCGCCTCGCCCTTGGCCACCGAGC
Organism: Rhizobacter sp.; assembly: GCA_031394085.1. Lineage (GTDB taxonomy): Bacteria > Pseudomonadota > Gammaproteobacteria > Burkholderiales > Burkholderiaceae_C > LMDS01. Next base: position 7,599 of record JANMWQ010000631.1, read on the forward strand.
GCAGCAAACGCCGCATGATCTTGCCGCTGCGCGTCTTCGGCAGGTTGTCGCCGAAACGGATGTCTTTTGGCTTGGCGATCGGGCCGATCTCTTTGCCGACCCAGTCGCGCAGTCGCTTGGCGATGGCCTTGGCTTCGTCGCCGGTCGGGCGCGGGCCCTTGAGCACGACGAACGCGCAGATGGCTTCGCCGGTGGTGTCGTCGGGCCGGCCGACGACGGCCGCTTCAGCCACGAGCTCGGTGCACGAGACCAACGCCGATTCGATCTCCATCGTGCCCATGCGGTGGCCGCTGACGTTGAGCACGTCGTCGATGCGGCCGGTGATGGTGAAGTAGCCGGTGACTGCATCGCGGATCGCGCCGTCGCCGGCGAGGTAGTACAGCCCGTGGCCTTTGAAGTCTTCCGGGTAGTAGCTTTTCTTGAAACGCTCGGGGTCGCCCCAGATCGTGCGAATCATGCTCGGCCACGGCTTCTTGACGACCAGGATGCCGGCAGTGCCGTTCGGCACATCGTGACCGGCCTCGTCGACGATGGCCGCGTCGATGCCGGGGAACGGCAAGGTGCACGAACCCGGCACCAGCGGTGTAGCGCCCGGCAGCGGCGTGATCATGTGGCCGCCGGTCACGGTTTGCCAGAAGGTGTCGACGACCGGGCAACGGCTGCCGCCGATGTGCTTGTAGTACCACTCCCACGCCGCAGGGTTGATCGGCTCGCCGACCGAACCGAGGATGCGCAAACTGCTCAGGTCGTAGCGATCGGGGTGCACCGCGGCGTTGCTTTCGGCGGCCTTGATCAGCGAACGGATGGCGGTCGGCGCGGTGTAGAAAATCGTGACCTTGTGGTCTTGAATCATCTTCCAGAAGCGGCCGGCATCGGG
>JANMWQ010000641.1:0-11482 GCA_031394085.1 Rhizobacter sp.
CGCCGCGGCGGTCGGCGCCGAAGGCTTCGGGATCGTGGCGAGCGCGCCGTTCTGGTGGTGCGTGGCCGGCATCGCGGTGACCGGTGTGCTGAACCTGTCGGTCAGCTTCTTCATGGCCTTTCGCGTCGCGCTGCGCTCGCGAGGCATCCGGCTGGTCGACCGAAGCCGCATTTACCGCGCGATTCGCGCGCGGCTGTGGCGCCAGCCGCTGTCGTTCCTCTGGCCCGCCGCGTGAATCCGGTTCACTCCCGATCGCGCTCTCCCTTGCTGCGCCCTTGGAACATCGTCCACCACACGATCAGCACCAGCAGCGCTAGCGCGCCGAACGCTTCCAGAATGAGTACCCACATGTCGAATGTCCCGATGCGTTGCAATGGTCTGTTGGCGGCCATGATTCTAGGGTTGCTCGCGGCCTGCGCGAGCCCGCCGCCGATCGTGCCGGCACCGCCTGCATCGCCTGCGGCCACGCCGCCGGTCGCTGCGACCAACCCACTCAGCGTGCCGATGGTCAACGCCACCATCGTGCGTGCCCGTGCGCGCTGGGTGCCGGTCGACTGGGCCGAACTGCCGGCGTGGCGCGCCGACAGCGCGAGCGAGCTCTGGCCGGCGTTGCTGCGCGGCTGCGTGAAGCCGGCGCTCGATTGGGTCACGCTGTGCGCGCAGGCGCGTGCCGCGGCGACGCCGGCGTTCAGCGACGACGCAGCGCGCGCCTGGCTGCAGCAGCGGCTGCAGGCCTACCGCGTCGAATCGCTCGACGGCGCGCCCGAGGGCCTCATCACTGGCTACTTCGAGCCGCTCGTCGACGCCACACGCACGCCGCGCGGCGCGTTCCAGGTGCCGCTCTACGGCCTGCCTGCCGATCTCGCAACGCGCAAGCCCTACTGGACGCGCCAGCAGATCGATTCGCTTGCCGCCGCCAAGGCCAGCCTGCGCGGCCGCGCACTCGTCTACGTGGCCGACCCGCTCGACGCGTTGATCCTGCAGATCCAGGGCTCGGGGCGCCTGAGCATCACCGAGGCCAACGGCAGGAAGAAGCTGGTGCGCGTCGCGTTCGCCGGCCACAACGACCAACCGTACAAATCGGTCGGCCGATGGCTGATCGACCAGGGTGAACTCACCGCCGTGCAAGCCTCGTGGCCCGGCATCAAGGCATGGGCGCGAGCGAACCCGAAGCGGCTCAACGAGATGCTGTGGGCCAACCCGCGCACCGTGTTCTTCCGCGAAGAGCCACTGCCCGATCCGCAAGGCGGACCGAAAGGCGGCCAGGCGGTGCCGCTGACGCCAGGGCGCTCGATCGCGGTCGACACGCTCGCGATTCCGTACGGCACGCCGGTCTGGCTCGACACGACCGAGCCGCTCTCGAACACCCCACTGCGCCGGCTCGTGATGGCGCAAGACACCGGCACCGCGATCACCGGCGCGGTACGCGCCGATTACTTCTGGGGCTGGGGCGAGACCGCCGAGAACCAGGCCGGGCGGATGAAGCAGCCGCTGCGCATGTGGGTGCTTTGGCCGAAACCGTGAGTCGTGGCGGGCACGCTCACAGCGCGGGTGTGTCCGCGGGTGTGTCCGCGGGTGTGTCCGCGGGTGTGTCATTCACGCGCTCGATGCCCTCGAACAGATCGTCGGCTGTCACGCTGCACTCGATGCTCGCGAAGCGCAACTGCGGCACACCGGTCAGGTCGTGCAGCGTGAACAGGCCATCGTCGCCGCGCCGAAACAGCTGGACCTCGCGCGTGTCCGGGTCGACCAGCGCGTATTCGCGCAGGCTCGGCAGGCTGCGGTACAGCGTGAACTTCAGGCCGCGGTCGTAGGCTTGCGTGCTCGGCGACAGCACTTCGACGATCACGGTCGGCGCGCGGAAAATCTGATCGGTACGAAGGTCTTGCGGGTCACAGGTGACGAAGAGGTCGGGGTAGAAGATGTCGCCCGCGGCGGTTTGCAGCTTGGCGGTCTCAACGAACACCTTGCATGGCGAACCCGTCAACGCCTGGCGGAGACAGAAGTAAATATTCCCGATCAATTCGTTGTGCACGCGCCGCGCACCGACCATCGCAAACACCTCGCCGCGCACGAACTCGTGCTTCTCCGGCTGCTCGTTTTCCCAGGCGATGAACTCGTCGAGACTCAGTCGCGGCAACGCTTGACCCATGGCATGACTCCGCTGTTCTGTGCAGGGCATGATGCTAGCGCGAAGCGTCCAGCATCGGCCGCGCGAAAGATTTGGCCGCGAGCCGCGACTCACTGACTCACGTTAGAAGGAAACCGAAATGACCCGTCGCCCATTCGTCAGCCGAATGGTTCTGCTGTTCACCGCAGGCCTCGCACCGAAACTCGCATCGGCACAAGCCCCGGCGCCGAAAGTCGAACCGCTGCGCCTGACCGATGCCGAGTGGAAGAAGCGCCTCGATGCCGACCAGTACGCCGTGCTGCGCCAGGAGGGCACTGAACGCGCCGGCACGAGCCCGCTCGACCGCGAGAAGCGCAAAGGCGTGTTCCACTGCGCCGGCTGCGAGCTGGCACTGTTTTCATCCGACACCAAGTTCGACAGCGGCACCGGCTGGCCGAGCTTCTTCACGTCGCTGCCCGGCGCGGTGGTCACCAAGACCGACTTCAAAATGATCTTGCCGCGCACCGAATACCACTGCGCGCGCTGCGAAGGCCACCAGGGCCACGTGTTCGACGACGGCCCGAAGCCGACCGGCAAGCGCTACTGCAACAACGGCGTGGCGCTGAAGTTCGTGGCGGCTTGACGCAGGTCTTCGAGCCAGCGCACGAACGCCGCGTCGTGCTCGGTCGCGTCCATCCGCAACAGCGCCGACGGGTGCAGCGTGACGAGCACGCGCAGGCCGTCGGCGCGCACGAACCATTGCCCGCGCTCGGTCATCACGGCCACGCTTCGGCCGAGCAGCGCACGCGCCGCCGTGGCGCCGAGCGCGATCACCGCACCGGGTTGCACCAGCGCGAGCTCGCTCTCGAGCCAATGCAGGCAAGCGGCGGCTTCGTGCTGCGCCGGCGTCTTGTGGATGCGGCGTTTGCCGCGCAGCTCGAACTTGAAATGCCTGACCGCATTCGTCAGGTAGACCGACTCGCGCGGCCAGCCGAGTTGCGCGAGCGCACGCGCCAGCAGTTGCCCGGCGGGGCCGACGAACGGGCGGCCGTGCAGGTCTTCGTGATCGCCGGGTTGCTCGCCGACCAGCATCAGCCGCGCGCCCACGGGCCCTTCGCCATGCACCGCCTGCGTGGCCATGGCGCCGATCGGGCAATCGCGGCAGCGCTCGGTCGCATCGCGCAGCGCGGCCAGCGTGCCGGGGGCTTGCACGACCGCGACGCGCTGATCGATGCGCAGCGCCGTCGATGCGCTCGGCCGCCGGTGCACCGGCTCGCTCGCGCCCTGGTCGATCATCTGCCCGCTGCGCTGCGCCGACAGCGCGGTCAGCGGCTGGATCAGCACCGCCTCGGGCAGGTTCTTCCAGTACTTGCGCGGCATCTCCTTTTGCATCATTTTCAGCTTGAGGCGCGCCGGGTTGAAGATGCTCGCGTAGTAGGTGAGCCAGAGCTGCTCGGCGGCATCGGCCGGTGGCGCGTCCTCGCGCTTCGCGCCGGGGCCGAAGGCGAGCGCGCGGCTGTCCCAGCGCACGCAGCGCTCGGGCGTCAGGATGGCCCAGCGCATCTGCGCGAAACGGCGCGCGAAGAACGGCGCGGTCGCCTCGACGATGTGGTGATCGGGCTCGAACCAGGCGATGTGCTGAACCTCGGCATCGGCGTCGGTCGCGAGCGGTCGAAAGCGCACGAACGCGGTCATCTTGTGCATGTCGCGCCGCACCGCGCGCGCCAGCAGCTCGGCCTGCATGCGGTCGGCGTCGAGCGGGTCATGGCGCAGCGCGGGCTCGTGCACGAGGCGCCAGAGCAACCGGTACAGCAGGCCGAAGCGGTTCGGGTCGGCATGCAGCGCGGCGCGCTCGCACAGCGAGACGAAGAACGCGGGGACGTTCTGGCGCGCGGCGCTCGGCGCAGGCGCAACGGCGGGCCCGGGCGCCGACCCGGCAGCCGCCGCGCGGGTCAGCCCGCCGAACAGGTCACCAGCGGCGCGGCTCGCGACTTGCCAGCTCACCCGCGCGGGCTCGACCGCCTCGGCAAGCAACGTGCGCGCCTCGCGCCGAAACCCGTCGACATCGGCTTCGCCCGCGAGCACGGCGACCCGCTCAGCCATGGCTCACCCGCAGTTCACGCATCGAACAGCGACTGCTGCCGCGGCGCCGGCCGCAGGCGCGCCGCGAGATCGGCCGCGTCGAGCTCGCCGCGCGCGCCATGGCCCGGGACGGTGACGAACGGCAGCACGTTCTTCAACGGCACGTTGAGCCGCGACAAATCATCGACTCGCAAGCTGCGCCCGCGGCGCGCTTGCAGCAAGCGCTTGACCGAGGTGACGCCGAGCCCTGGCACGCGCAGCAACATCTCCTTCGGCGCGCGGTTCAGGTCGACCGGAAAACACTCGCGGTGCGCGAGCGCCCACGCGAGCTTGGGGTCGATGTCGAGCGCGAGCATGCCGTTCTCGGCGCCGACGATCTCGTCGTGCGCGAAACCGTAGAAGCGCATCAGCCAGTCGGCCTGGTAGAGCCGGTGCTCGCGCACCAGCGGCGGCGCCACCAGCGGCAAGTCGCGTGAGGCATCGGGGATCGGGCTGAAGGCCGAGTAGTAGACGCGCTTCAGGCGATAGGAGCCGTACAGCGTGGCGCTGGTCGTGAGGATGCTGCGGTCGTCGGCCGCATCGGCGCCGACGATCATCTGCGTGCTTTGCCCGGCCGGGGCGAAACGCGGCGGCTTCGCGCGTTTCGGCTTGATCGCCAGCTGCGACGCGACCGGCTGCGGCTTGGCGGCTTCTTTCGCGTCGTCGATGTGGATGCGCAGTCGCGCCATCGAGCGGCGGATTCCCTGGCCGTCTTTCTCGGGCGCGAGCGCGGCCAGGCCTTCGTTGGTCGGCAGCTCGATGTTGATGCTCAGCCGATCGGCATAGCGGCCGGCGCGGGCGAGCAGCTCGGGGCTGGCCTCGGGGATCGTCTTCAGGTGGATGTAGCCGCGAAAGTCGTGTTCTTCGCGCAGCACGCGCGCGACCTCGACCACCTGCTCCATCGTGTAGTCGGCGCTGCGGATGATGCCGCTGCTGAGGAACAGGCCTTCGATGCAGTTGCGGCGGTAGAAATCGAGCGTGAGCTGCACCACTTCGTCGACCGTGAAGCGGGCGCGCGCCACGTTGCTGGTGACGCGGTTGATGCAGTACAGGCAGTCGTACAGGCAGTAGTTGGTCAGCAGGATCTTCAGCAGCGAGATGCAGCGGCCGTCGGGTGCGTAGCTGTGGCAGATGCCGGCGCCTTCGGTCGAGCCGATGCCGCGCCCGCCGGTGGAGTTGCGCTTGGTGGTGCCGCTCGACGCGCAAGAGGCGTCGTACTTGGCGGCATCGGCGAGGATCGCGAGCTTGTGTTGGGTGTCCACGGAATGTACCGGTAATAGCTGGATGAATATACAGCTTTCGACACTGGTACGGTCTTGGCGCGCACGGCGGCGCGCACCGAGTCGGCGCATGGCCCGCGCCGTCATGCCGGCACGGCCAGCGCCTGTTGCGGCCTCTTTCATCTGCGCGGCGAGCACGCTGCAGACATCGACCGGGGCTTCTTCGCCCTCGTCGTTCATCGTGAATCCTCCGAACGGGGCATCGGGCCGAAGCGTTCGCAAGCGCATGCAAGCGCGGCGCCTCCCCGGCGCGGTGCGCATGGCGAGCTTTTTGCTGCGGCCCGGAGTGAGCACGCGACCCGCCACCCCCGACGCGCCCTGGCGCGCCCAGGAACTTCTGCTGATGAGCGAGGTGATGCGCCTGGTCGGGCGCAGCCTGGCGCCCGAAGTGGTGCTGCGCGAAATGCTGCACCTGCTGTCCGAGCTGCTCGGCCTGAACCGCGGCCGCATCGTGCTCGCCGATGACGATGCACGTGTGGCGACGTCGTCGATCCGCTTCGCCTACGGCCTGACGAAAGCCGAGGTGGCGCTCGGCCGCTACCAAGCCGGCGAGGGCATCACCGGCGCGGTGCTCGCGACCGGCCAGGCCATCATCGTGCAGGACATCGACGCCGAACCGCGCTTTCTCGCCCGCGCCGTGGCCCGCGCCCGACTGCCGCAAGAGATCGTCGCCTTCATCGCGCTGCCGATCGAGGTGAACCGGCGCGCCGTCGGCGTGCTGGCGGTGCTGAAGATCCTCGCCACACTCGCCGGCCAGTTGCTGCAGTTGCACGCGCTGGTCGAGGAGAAAACGCGCCCGCTCGAAGCCCGCAATGCGCTGCTGACCCGGGCCCTCGAATCGGCCGCCGCGCGCTACGGAATCATCGGCACCTCGCCCGCGCTGCTGCAAGCGTTGGGTGAGCTGGAACGCGTTTCGCAGGCGACCGCCAGCGTGCTGCTGCTCCGTGATTCGGGCACCGGCAAGGAGCTGTTCGCGCGCGCCGTGCACCTGGCGAGCCGGCGTCGCGACGCACCGTTCATCAAGGTCAACTGCGCGGCGATTCCCGACACGCTGTTCGAGTCCGAACTCTTCGGCCACGACCGCGGCGCCTTCACCGGCGCCAACACCGCGCGCGCCGGCTGGTTCGAGCAAGCGAGCGGCGGCACGATCTTTCTCGACGAGATCGGCGAGCTGCCGCTGCTGATGCAGACCAAGCTGCTGCGCACGCTGCAAGAGGGCACGATCGTGCGGCTCGGCGGCAAGCGCGAGTTGCCGGTCAACGTGCGGCTGGTCGCGGCGACGAACTGCGACTTGTCGGTCGAAGTCGCGAACGGCAACTTTTGGCGCGACCTGTTCTACCGGCTCAACGTGATCCCGATCCGCCTGCCCTCGCTGGCCGAACGGCGCGAAGACATCCGCCCGCTCGCGCTGCACTTTCTGAACCGCACGAATCAGGCGAACCAGCGCAACGTGTACCTCTCGCCGGCCGCGCTCGATGCCCTGGAGGCGCATGCCTGGCCGGGCAACATCCGCGAGCTCGCGAACGTGATCGAGCGGCTGGTGCTACTGGCCGACGACGCGGTCGTGTCGAAGGCGGAGGTCGAGCGCTTTTTGCCGCGCGATGCAGTCGAGAACCCGGCATCGCGCGCGCTTGCCGTGGCGCTGCCCACCGCCTCGGCCGACGCGCCCGTAGACGCCACGCCGCTGGTGCGTGAGTACCGCGCGCTGCACTCGCACAGCGCGCAGGAGCTGCAGCAGGCACTCGCGCGCCACGGCGCCAACCAGTCTCGCGCGGCGCAGTCGATCGGGCTCACGCCGCGCCAGTTCGGGTACCGGTGGCGGCGCGTGAGCCCGTTGTAGCGCCGTGCGCCCGCCCGCCGGTCAGCGTGCCTGCACGCGCTGCAGCAAATCGAGCGTCGGGAAGCCATCGGCCGGCAAGCCGACGCCGCGCTGATACGCGCGCAGCCCGTCGCGCGTGGCCGGCCCCATCGTACCGTCGGGCGTGCCGCTGGCGAAGCCGAGCGCGTTCAGCGCCGTTTGCAGCGCCTGCAACTGGCTGCGCGTGAGCGCGGCCAGATCGCGCGGCCACACAGCCTGCACGCCGGGGCCGCCGGCCACGCGCTGCGCGAGCAGCCCGACCGCGAGCGCATAGCTGGTCGAGTTGTTGTAGCGCAGGATCGCGCGGAAGTTCGGCCCGACCAAAAACGCCGGCCCGCGCGCGCCGGCGGGCAGCAGGATCGCGGCATCGGCGAACCCGGGCAGCGGCGCGCCGTCGATCGTGCGCACGCCTTCGGCAGCCCACTGCGCGGAGGTTTGGCGCAGCGCCTCGTCGGCCCGGCCGGCATCGAAGCCCGGCAGCAATTGAACCTCGACGCCCCACGGCTGGCCCGGCTGCCAGCCCGAGCCTTTCAGGAAGTTCGCGGTCGAGGCCATCACGTCGGCCATGCTGTCCCAGATGTCGCGCCGGCCGTCGCCATCGGCATCGACCGCGTAGCTCAGAAAGACCGATGGCAGGAACTGCGTCTGGCCCATCGCGCCGGCCCAGGAGCCGATCATCTGCGCGCGGGTGATGTCACCGCTTTCGATGATCTTCAGCGCCGCGAGCAATTGGCCGCGCGCCCAGTTCTCGCGCCGGCCCTCGAAGCCCAGCGTGGCGAGCGCATCGATCGTCGGAATGCTGCCGTGGTTGCCGCCGTAGTTGCTCTCGATGCCCCAGATCGCGATCACGATCTCGGCCGGCACGCCGTAGCGTGCGGCGACCGCGTCGGCCTCGGCGCGAAACTGCAGCAGCTTGGCTTGCCCGAGCGCGACGCGCTGCGGTGAGACGCCGGCGTCGAGGTACTCCCACACCGTGCGTGTGAACTCGGGTTGCGCGCGGTCGAGCTCGACGACGCGCGGCAGGTAGCCGATGCCGTCGAACGCGTCGCGCAGCGTGGCCTCGGCGATGCCCGCGGCCCGAGCGCTGGCACGCAAGGCCGTGACCCATCGAGCGAAGCCTTGGCGGAGCGCGGCGTCGTCGGTCGCGGCGTCTGCCGGGTTGTCGACGGCCTGGGCGACTGTCGACGGCGTCGGCGCCGGGGCCGGGGCCGCGGTCGGCCCAGGCGCCGACACAGGGGCACTGGCGCAGCCCACGGCTGCCGCTGCGGCGAGCGTCAGCGTCGCCAGTTGAAACCGGATTGGCAAAGCAAAAGAGCGTGGGTCCATCGCCCTGATTCTGAACTGCGGGACAGCAGACGCCCGCAACGCAATGTCGCCACATCGTCGACATTTGGTTGCAGGCGCGGGGCAGGACAAGCTGGCGGCACCACGACTCGTCCGCTGCAAACCCAATGCCGACGCGGACCTCACGACACTTTCGACGAACGGGCCCAAGCTGGCACAAGCATTGCGCAGGACACGGCATCGCCAAACCCAAACCCGGAGCGCTGCCAGGACCTCACCCGCCGTCCTCGGTTCCGCCACCGAGCTCGATGCATTGATGAAACTCGAACCCGTCGTGTTGATCGACACGCGCGACGCCGACACCTACGCCGCCGGTCACATCCCGGGCGCAGTCAACCTGCGAGAAGTGTTCACCTTCCTCGCGACCTCGTCGGTCGAGGGCTTGAAAGAACTCAAGAGCACCTTCGCCGAGCACCCCGGTGCGGCCGGCCTCTCGGGCGAGGAAACCGCGGTGTTCTACGAAGACGCACTCAACAGTGGTTACGGCCAGTCGTGCCGCGGCTACTACCTGTTGACCTGGCTCGGCTACCCGAAGATCAAGGTGCTCAACGGCGGCTTCTCGGCCTGGAAGGCCGCCGGCCTGCCGACCTCGACCGACGCCGTGACGCCGACCGCCGCCACCTTCCCCGAGCTTTCGATGGCCGACGTGATGTTGACCCGCGACGACTGCTCGCCGCCGTGATGGACAAGAGCGGCAGCGCCCCGGTGCTGCTCGACGTGCGCGACATCGACGAATGGATCGGCGACAGCTCCTCGCCTTACGGCCGTGATTTCGCGCCGCGCAAGGGCCGCATTCCGGGCGCGAAGTGGCTGGGGTGGTATCGCTTCATGAAGCCGTCGAGCATGGGACCGATGATCAAGTCGCCCGACGAAGTGAAGGCCGAGTGCGCGACCGCCGGCATCGCGACCGACGACACCGTCTACCTCTACTGCTTCAAGGGCGCGCCCGCATCGAACACCTTTCTCGCGTTGAAGCTGGCCGGCTTCAGCGACGTGCGCATGTACTTCGGTTGATGAAGGTGCAGCAGCCGTCGGTGTCGATGCCGAAGATGCCCTCGCCGGTGGATTCGAGCAGCAGCTGCAGGCGCTGCGCCGTCGCGCGCGCGGCCTCGATCGAGGGGTCTGGCGCGACAGTCGTGAAAGTCAGCGGGGCGGCAGCGGGCGGCATGCGCCGGCGCGTGCAATCGCCGTGCCACCCGCCGGGTCAGACGCTGGGTCAGACGCGTGCGCGCAACTCCCGCACGCCTTTGCCGAGCTTGCGCCGCAGCAGGCTGCGCAAGGTCACGCCGTCGGCATAGCCGATCTGCGATGCGATCTGGTCGACGCTCGCGCTGCCGGTCCGCAGCAAGTGCAGCGCGCGCTCGACGCGCAGGTCTTGAAAGTACGACAGCGGCGTCTTGCCGAGCACCGCATGCAGCCGCCGCGCCAGCGTGCGCTCGCTGGCGCCGACCGCGCGTGCCGCGTCGCCGAGCGAGAAGCCGTGCGCGAGCCGCCCGCGCGCCCAGTGCTCGAAGCGCTCGACCACCGGGTCGGCATGCGCGAGGTGATCGGGGATCACGAACTCGGCCTGCGAACCGCGTGCCTCGACCAGCAGGTAGCGCGCGGCGAGTGAGGCCAGCGCCGGGCTCTGACCGCGCACGACGCTGAGCGCCAGATCGAGGTGCGCCATCGCCGCGCCGGCGGTCGTGAAGCCGGCCGAGTTGACGAGCATGCGCGATTCGTCGAGCGCGACGCGCGGATAGCGCTGGCGAAACATCGGCGCGAGCCACCACGACGTGGTGGCGCGCTGGCCGTCGAGCAGCGCGCTCTCGGCCAGCAGAAAGGTGCCGGTGCATGCCGCACCGATCGAGGTCGAACCGCGTGACCAACGCTGCAGCACCGCGACCGCATCGGGAACGTCGCGCAGGGCCAGGCGCGCGGCGAGCGGGTCGGGCATCTTTGCGCCGAGTGCGGGCACGAGCACGGCGTCGGGTTGCGCCACGCTCTCGGCCGGCACCACCGGCACGCTCAGGCCCTGTGCGGTGCGCACGCGCCGGCGCACGCCGACGAACGTGAACTCGATCGGGGCCGGCGCGTCGGGCAAGGTCGCCGCAAGTTCATTCGCGGTGGCGAGCGTGTCGGTCAGCGCGGCGAGGCCGAGATCGAACACGCCGTCGAGCACGAGCAAGTGCAGTTTCATAAAATAGAAACACGAATAAACGTCATGGCAGGAATGATATCGATGTTGTCGTTTCAGCCACTGGCCGAGATCCGGTTGCGGGGCCAGACTGCGGACCTTGTCAACACCCAACCGAAGGAACACACCATGGTCAAGCTCGCACTGTTCGTCCGCCTCGAAGCCAAGCCGGGCCAGGAGGCCGCGGTCGCCGACTTTCTCGCCGGCGCACTGCCGCTCGCGAATGCCGAGTCGGGCACCAACGCCTGGTTCGCGCTGAAGTTCGGCCCATCGACCTTCGGCGTGTTCGATGCGTTCGCCGACGAAACCGGCCGCCAGGCCCACCTCACCGGCAAGATCGCAGCAGCGCTGATGGCGAACGCCGCGGCCCTGCTGGCGACTCCGCCGAACATCGAAAAGGTCGAGCTGCTCGCCGCCAAATTGCCGGGCTGACACGACCTTGGCCGGCATGGCCGCGAGCGCGGCTCCGCCGCCATGCCGGCTCAGCCCGCAGAACGAAACAGATCCCACACCATCATCACCACCGCGACGAGCATCACCGTGACCGCGCCCCAGCCGAAAAAGCGCGTCTTGCGCTTCACCGGCAGCGCGCC
>JANMWQ010000650.1:0-1712 GCA_031394085.1 Rhizobacter sp.
GTTGGGCGAGCGGGTTGCTGTCTTCATCGCCGACGTGGCGGTCGAGAAAGTCGTTGTCGCCTTCGTCGCCGGCCATGTCTTCGAGGTAGACGAGTTGCGTGCCGCGCACCTTGCCGAGGAGCTCCTGGTAGTCGACCAGCGTGATGCCCATTTCGCGGGCGATCTCGCTCTCGACCGGCGCGCGGCCGAGTCGCTGCTCGAGCTTGTGCACCGCCGATTCGATCGTGCGCTGGTGCTTGCGGATGCCGCGCGAAAGGTAGTCGGTGCCGCGCAGCTCGTCGAGCATCGCGCCGCGGATGCGCTGCGTCGCGAAGGTCTCGAACTGCACGCCTTGCGCCGCGTCGAATCGGGTCATCGCGTCGGCCAGGCCGATCATGCCGACCTGGATCAGGTCGTCGATCTCGACATTGGCCGGCAGTTTGGCGATCATCTGGTGCGCGAGGCGGCGCACCAGGCCGCTGTACTGCTTCAAGGTCGTGTTCAGGTCGAGCTGGCCTTTGGCGGTGTACATCGCGTGCTCCGAAGTGTTCAGTTGTGGGCCCATGCGCGTGCGGCTCCTGCGTTGTGTTTCATGGCGTGCTGAGCGAAGCCGTGCGGCACGTCCGGTTGCAAGGCGTCGGCGTGCGCCGAACGGAGTTGTTCGCGCACGAGGCGACGCAGCTCGGGCGTCGGCGCCTCGGTGGCGTCGCAAGCCGGGTCGATCTGCACCCAGTCGCGCAGCACCGCGCCGAGAAAGTCGTCGGCGCAGGTCGCGATCTGCATCGCGATGCGCTCTGAGCGTGGGGATTGCGGCGCCGCGCCGAGCAACAAGTCGTGCACGACGAGGCCAGCGCGTTGCGTCAGCAGCTTCATCGCGGCGTAGGCATGGGTCACGCTCGCCGGGCGGTCGTCGGCGAGCAGCAAGGGCCGGACGCGGTCGATCTCGGCGCTGCGCGAGAACAGGCGGCACATGTCGGAGGCGCTGGCGTGCACCAGCAGCACGTCGCAGTGCGGCGCCGCTTCGATCACGGCCTGCAGGAAAGTATTCGTCGAGCCGGTGGTGTCGACGAAGCGCAGCGGCAGGCCGCGCGCCGCCAGGTACGAGACCTGCGCCGACAGTGGCTCGATGCACTCGGCCAGATCGAGCAGCGCCATCTCGTTGTGCGCGCTGGCACGCTCGGAGGCGTCGACCACGAGCGTGTGCTTGCCGTGCTCGGCGAAGGCCGTGCACAGGCGCTCGAGCATCACGCCGCCGAACGCGACGTTCGGGTTCGAGACGACGGGCACGACGCACACGCGCGAGTGGGCAAAGAGGCGGCGCAGGCCATCGGCCTGGTCGAGCGGCAGGGATCGGGACATGGGTTCGTGGCTCACGTCTGCACGGCGGTTCATCGGGTCGGGTGGCATCGGGCTCGATCAGGCATTCAGCGACGGGCGCGTGGCGTGGGCATCGGCGCGGGCATTGCCGTGGTGGCCGAGCGGCGCCGTGAAGATCAAGCTGACCTCGCTCGCGTCGAGCTTGTAGGCGCTGCTGCCGCCGGCGCGCAGTGCGCGGTGCACCAGTGCGTTGCCCGACAGGCGGTGCCAGTCTTCCGGCACGCGCTGGCCGTTGGCCACGCCGATGACCTTGAGCTTCATGCGGATCAGCGCGTCGAGCGCGGGCCCGAGCTTGACGGCCTCGTCCATCTTCGACAGCACGATGCCGGCGCACAGCGGCGCGTGGTACGAGATCA
>JANMWQ010000737.1:0-1520 GCA_031394085.1 Rhizobacter sp.
GCCGAGCCAGATGAACAGCACGAACGCGACGAGGTAGGTCAGGCCATACCAGTGGATCGCGACCGGGCCGATCTGCAGTGCGACGGGGTTGAACTCGGGGTACTGGAGCATGGGTAGAGGTGCAAAAAAGCGGGGGCAGCGAATCAGCGCGAACGATACCCCAGCGGCGCAGGCACCCGAGCCCTCACCAGCGCGTGCACGAACCCGACGAAGCGCGTCACGGCCGGCGCCGCATCGACCGGCCACAGCAGGCTGGTCTCGCAATGCGGCGCGAGGTCGGCCAGCGCCTTCGGTATTGGGCGATACACCACGGCCGGCCGCTGCAGTTGCGTCACCGCCTCGGGCACGAGCGCGATGCCGAGCCCAGCCGACACGAGGTTGACGATGGTTTGCATCTGCGTCGCCTGCTGTGCGATCACCGGCGTCGCGCCATGGCGGTGGTAGAACGCTAGCACCGCGTCGTAGAGGGAAGGCGTGGCGGTGCGCGGAAAGATCACCAGCGGCTGCGCGAGCAGATCGGCCGGTCGCAGGCGCCGGGCCTGCGCCCATGGCGCCGCCTCGGGCAACGCCAGCACGAGCGGCTCGACGCCGAGCGAAAGACTCTGCAGGCGCGCGGGCGCCGCAAGCGCGAAGCCCGGGGCATGCAGCATGAAGCCCGCATCGATCTCGCCACGCTCGAGGGCCTGCAATTGCACGTCGCTGGTGGCCTCGATCAGCTCGATCGCGATGCCCGGCTGCTGCTCGCGGAACTTGCGCAGCCACTGCGGCAACGGCCCGAACCCGACGGTCGAGATGAAACCGAGCCGCACGCGGCCGACCTCGCCGGCCGCCGCGTCGCGCGCTCGCACGGTCAGCGCCGCAGCCAGCTGCAACAACTGCCGCACCGGTTCGACGAGCGCCGCGCCCGCCGGCGTCAGCGCCACGCTGCGCCGCGTGCGCTCGAACAGCAGCGTGCCCAGGCGGCGTTCGAGCTGCTGAATCGCTTGCGTGAGCGGCGGTTGGGTGATGTGCAGCAGCTCGGCCGCGCGGCCGAAGTGCAGGGTCTGCGACAGCATCAGGAACTGACGCCAGCTGCGCAACTCGATCGGTGACTCCGGCGTATTCATTCACCAAGCATATCAATGCTGCACTTCATATCTATTGGACGCAGTCTTGCCGCCGCTGGATACTCTGCAGCCCCGAAGGAGACACACGATGACCGACGCGACCGACAACAGCACCGGCAAGATCAACCGCCGTTCCGCCAACATCACCGAGGGCGTGGCGCGTGCGCCGAACCGCTCGATGTACTACGCGATGGGCTACGAGCCGGGCGACTTCAAGAAACCGATGATCGGGGTCGCGAACGGTCACTCGACGATCACGCCGTGCAACTCCGGCCTGCAAAAGCTCGCCGATGCGGCCGTGGCCGGCATCGAAGCCGCCGGCGGTAACGCGCAGATCTTCGGCACACCGACGATCAGCGACGGCATGGCGATGGGCACCGAAGGCATGAAGTACAGCCTGGTCTCGCGCGAGGT
>JANMWQ010000771.1:0-4843 GCA_031394085.1 Rhizobacter sp.
CGGCTCTTCGCGGTGCTGCCGCGCGCGCCCTACGGCGTGCGTGCGATGCCGGCCCACATGAGCCCGGACCGCGCCGAGTACTACGACAGCCCGACGCTCGACGGCTCGCGCGGCGGCTGGTTCAACGCCAACGTGGCGGCCTGGCGCGAGCGCCCGATCTGGGCGATGGAGACGCTGGTCGCGCACGAGGCGGTGCCGGGGCACCACCTGCAGGTCGCGCGTGCGCTCGAACTCGGCGAGCTGCCGAAGTTCCGGCGCAGCGCCGGTTATGTGGCCTATGGCGAGGGCTGGGCGCTGTACGCCGAGACGCTGGGCTTCGAACTCGGCCTGTACAAAGAT
Organism: Rhizobacter sp.; assembly: GCA_031394085.1. Lineage (GTDB taxonomy): Bacteria > Pseudomonadota > Gammaproteobacteria > Burkholderiales > Burkholderiaceae_C > LMDS01. The sequence continues at coordinate 340 of JANMWQ010000771.1, forward strand.
CCGTACAGCTGCTTCGGCCACCTGCAATGGCAGGCGTTTCGCGCCGCACGGCTCGTCGTCGACACCGGCATCCACGCGTTCGGTTGGTCACGCCAGCGGGCGATCGACTGGATGGTCGAGCGCACCGGCGTCGATGTGCCGTTCGTCGGCAGCGAGGTCGATCGCTATTACTCGTGGCCCGCGCAGGCGCTCGGCTACATGGTCGGCGCGCTGAAGATCATCGAGCTGCGCGACCGGGCCAAGCAAAAGCTCGGCGCGCGCTTCGACATTCGCCAGTTCCACAGCGTCGTGCTCGACCAAGGCGCGGTGCCGCTCCCGGTGCTCGAGCGCGCGGTCGATGCGTGGGTGGCGGCGGTGGCCGCCGCACCGCGCTGACAAACGGGCCGATCGACTCGGCGCCGTGGGATACCAGGGGCGCTGCGGCGAAGGCATACTCGCGCCGATTCAGGAGAGCCCATGCACCGATTTCTTCTTCGTGGTTGCCTTGTCGCTGCCCTGTCGTGGTCGCTGTTCGGCGCCACCGCCGCCGACGCGCCGCCGGGCTGGGACCTGCGGGACCTCTACCCGAATGTCGATGACTGGAACGCCAGTCACCAGCGCGCGACGAAGCAGGCCGAGGCGCTGGAGCGCTTCAAGGCCGGCTTCGGTGCGACGCCGAAATCGGTGCTCGACACGCTGGTCGCGGTCAGCGACGTGCAGCGCGAGGCTGCGCGCTTGGGTGTCTACGCCAACCTGAAGGCCGACGAAGACCTGCGCGAGCCGCGCGCGCAGGAGCGACGCCAACAGAACCAGGCGCTGTGGGCGCTGATCGGCGAGAAAAGTGCGTGGCTCGCGCCGGCGATCCTGCTGATGGGATCGGACCGCGTGCGCGACGCCATCGCAGCCGAACCGCAGCTGAAGGCGCGCTTCGACATGGTCCTCGGCGACACGCTGCGCAACGCGCCCCACACGCTCTCGCCCGAAGGCGAGGCGCTGCTCGCCAGCCTCGGCCAGACATTGAGCCAGCCGAACGCCGTGTTCGGCCAGCTCGCCGATGCCGAACTGCCACTGTCGACCGTGACGCTGGCCAGCGGCAAGAGCGTTCAACTCAGCACCGCGGCCTACGAAGAGAACCGCAGTTCGGCCGACCGCGCCGATCGCAAGCGCGTGTTCGACGGCTTCTTCAGCGCCTACAAGCGAGTCGAGGGCACGCTCGGTGCCAACCTCACCGCGCAGGTGCTGGGCGACGTGTTCTCGGCGCGCGCGCGGCGCTTCCCCGGCTCGCTCGATGCCGCGCTGTTCGCCGACAACATGCCACCGGCCGTCTACCGCACGCTGGTCGAGCAGGCGCATGCCGGCCTGCCGACACTGCACCGCTATCTGCGACTGCGCCAAAAGATGCTCGGCATCAGCGGTCCGCTGGCGTACTACGACAACTACCCGCCACTGGTGCCGCCGCCGAAAGACATGCCGCGCTGGGACCTGGAGCGCTCGAAGGCGATCACATTGGCTGCGCTCGCGCCGCTGGGCGAGGAGTACCTCGCACTGCTGCGCCGCGGCTTCGCGGCGCAGTGGGCCGACAGCCCGCCGCGGCCCGGCAAGGCCTCTGGCGCGTACATGGCCGGCTCGGCCTACAACGTTCATCCCTACGTGCTGCTGAACCACAGCGACGATGTCGAGTCGCTGTCGACCGTCGCGCACGAATGGGGTCACGCGGTGCACACGCTGCTGTCGAACGCGAACCAGCCCTTCGACAAGGCCTGGTACTCGACCTTCATCGCCGAGTCGGCGTCGATCGCCAACGAGATGCTGCTCAGTGACTACCTGGTCGCGAACGCGAAGTCGGATTCGGAGAAGATCTTCTACCTGTCGCGCGCGCTCGAGTCGATCCGCACCACCTTCTTCCGCCAGGTGATGTTCGCCGAGTTCCAGCTCGCGATGCACGAGGAGGTCGAGCAGGGCCGGCCGCTCTCGGGTGCGCGCCTGAGCGACCTGTACTGCGGCATCGCGAAGCGCTACTACGGCGAGGCCGAAGGCGTGATGACGGTGGACCCCGCCTACTGTGTCGAGTGGGCCTATGTCTCGCACTTTTACCGCGGCTACTACGTGTGGCAATACGCCACCTCGATGGTCGGCGCGGCCGAGTTCACCACCGCGATCCAGACCGGCGGCGCGCCAGCACGCGACCGGTTTCTGACCATGCTCAAAGCCGGCGCCTCCGACTACCCGTACGCGCTGTACCTGAAGGCCGGCATCGACATGGCACAGCCGGCACCGTACCGGGCGCTGATCGCGCGCATGAACCGGCTGCTCGACGAGATCGAGCGCCTGACCGCCGCAAAGTGAGCGCTGCGACCGGCACGCCTACGCGTTGCCGCCCCAGCTGCCACGCAACGCCCGGATCAACCGCCGACCAGCGCGAGCGCCTCGAGCCAGTCGGCGCCTGCCGCGTCAAACCCGTCGCCGGGCGACAATGCTCGCTTGAGTTGTAGCCAGGAGATCCTCATGGAACTTACCGCTGTTCTTACTCGTGCCGAAGAAGGTGGTTTTGTAGCCCTCAACCCGGAAACCGGAACCACCACGCAGGGTGAAACTGTCGAGGAGGCGGTGGCGAATTTGAAGGAGGCAACGGCTCTGTACCTCTCCGAGTTTCCGCTTCCGTCGCTTGGCCATCCCTTCGTAACCATGTTCACGGTGCCAGAGTCGGTGCATGCCTAAGTTGCCGCACGTATGGGGCGCCGACATTCAGCGCGCCCTTGAAAACCTTGGCTTCGTGAGGGTTCGTCAAAGTGGGAGTCACGCGGTGATGAAGCGTGAAGGTGAAGGCTGCGTTGTGCCAATGCATTCCGAAGTCAAGGTCGGCACGCTCGCCGGTCTTTTGCGTCAAGCCGAGGTGTCCGCCGAGGAGTTCATGCTGGCGCTGCGCAAGTGACGCCTCCCGCGAGTCACGGGCGCCGCAGCGCCAGAACGCTCCATTGCACGTCGGCACCGGGCATCGATGACTCACGCTCGAAGCGCAGGGGGCAGGCGAGGCCATGCCCGGCGGCCAGCGCGATTGTCTCGTCGACCGAGACCGCGAACATGCGCCGTCCCGGTGGCACCGGGCCATGGCGCAGGGTCATGACGAGTTGTCCGCCTTCGGCAAGCAGCGCGGCGAGTGTCGCGATGCCCGCTGCGCGTTCGGTGAGGTCGAGGTGCATCCACACAGCGGTCAGCAGCACGAGATCGAAGCGCGTGTTTCGCGCTCGCAGTCGCTGCAGCGAAGGCAGGTCGTCGTCGACCCACTCAATGTCGAGCCCGGCGTGAAGATGCTCGCCTGCTTCGCGCAGCGCACGCGTCGGCTCGACCGCGACGACGCGGTGTCCGCGCCGCGCCAGCGCCGCCGCGTCGCGACCGGTGCCTGCGCCGATGTCGAGCACGTCGCAGGGCAAGCTGGGGTAGAGCGCGAGCGCGCCTCGGTGCACGGGCTCGAAGGTGAGACTTTCGTAGCGTGTGATCAGCGCGGGCGCTTCGGCCTCGTAGCCGGCCGCGCCGGGAGTCTCGGCGTGCATGCCGAGATGATGGCACGCACGCGTACCCCTCAGACCGGCGCAGCCGGATTCACCCCGGCGGTGATCGGCGTTTCACCCCAACCCCCACCCAGCGCCCGGATCAACCCGATCGTCGACTGGTACTGCGCCGACCGCACCTGCAGTGCTTGCCTGCGGTTCGCGAGCTCGCTGCGGCGCGCGTCGAGCAGCTCGAGCTGGCTGACATAGCCGTTGCGGTAGCGCGAGGTCGACAGCACGGTCGCACGGCTGGCCGAGTCGACGGCCTGCGCTTGGGCGCTGGCTTGGTCGGCGAGCAGGCGCAGCGACGAGAGCTGGTCCTCGACATCGCGGAACGCGACCAGCACCTGCTCGCGGTAGCCCGCGGCGGCCGCATCCCACTGTGCGTTCGCGCTTTGGACGCCGGCCTCGCGGCGGCCGCCGTCGAAGATCGGCAGCGACAGCAGCGCGCCGACGCCCCAGGCGCGCGCCGACCACTTGAACAGGTCGCCGAGGTCGGCTGACGCGAAACCGCCCGATGCGGTGAGTGACACATCAGGAAACCACGCGGCCTGCGCGATGCCGACACGCGCCTGCGCGGCCTGCATCGTGCGCTGCGCCGCGGCCACGTCGGGCCGGCGCGCGAGCACGGTGCTTGGCACACCGGGCGGCACCTGCGGCAGGGCGCCGTTCCAGTCAATGCCGTCACCGCCGTTGGCTTGGCTCGCTTTGTCGGCGAGCGTCAACGCGCTCGGCAGTTCGCCGAGCAGCACGGCGAGCGCGTGTTCGAGTTCGGCGCGGCGCCGGTCGAGCGCGAGCGCCTGCGATTCGGTCGAGGCGACCTCGGTGCGCACGCGCGCCAGGTCGAGCTCGGCCACGTCGCCGGCGGCGTAGCGGCGTTCGGTCAGGTGCAGCGTGTCGCGGTAGGCGACGACGGTTTGCCGCACGAGTGCGCGTTCGGCATCGAGCGCACGCAGGCCGAAGTAGGTTTGCGCGAC
>JANMWQ010000818.1:0-4082 GCA_031394085.1 Rhizobacter sp.
TCCGACGGCCTCGATTTCGACCGCTCGATCGCGCTGCACCATCACTTTTCCGACCGCACCCAATGCGGCTTCGGCATCGGCACCAACCTCACCAACGACATGGGCCTGAAGACGCTGCACGTCGTGATGAAGCTGACCCACGCGAACCACCAGCCGGTGGCCAAGCTCAGTGATTCACCGGGCAAGCTGCTGTGCGACGACGAGACCTTTCTCGCGTACCTGCGGCAGGTGTTCAAGGTCGACAGTTGACCGACCGCGTGCGTCCGATTCCGCCCAAGCCCGCCATCTCGAACCACCCATGACCGACACCCCCGAAGCCATCCACCAACCCACCCTCTGGCGCGACAACGGCTGGACCGCGCGCGTGATCAAGAACGAAGACGACGAGGGCTGGGCCGTCGCGATGACGCGCGACGGTGAAGCCGAACCCGCGCTCGTCGGCCCGTGGACGATGGGCCGCGACAAGAAGAACCCGAAGCCGCTCGACACCGCCGCGTTCAACGTGCTGGTGAAAACCGCCGCCGAAGTGATCCGGCGCCACGAGCAGGCGCTGCACGCGCAGCACCACAAGAACGTCAGCGTCACGGTGGCCGGCCGCCGCGTGCTGGTCACGCTCGACATCGTGCCCGACGAAGACGACCCGCATGCCGTGCTGGCGGCTCAGGACGTGTTCGGCGAGTCGCTCGGCAAGGTCCGCGTGAAACCGGACTTCAAGCTGACGACGGGCAGCGCCGAGGCCTGGATCGAAGGAGGGTTCGGCAAGCCGGGCTGAGAGTCTGAGAGTTTTTCGCAAAGTACCTTCAGGGTCCGTTCGGGCTGAGCCACTTCGACGAGCTCAGGACAGGCTTGTCGAAGCCTCGCCACCGGGTGTGCAGGCACTTCGACGAGCTCAGTGCGAACGGGTGTCAAGTCGGCAATACCGCCAATCACCCGGCCGTCTGCATCCGCAGCTTGCGCGCAGCCTCTTCAGCTTTGGCGTCGTCGATCTCGCGCAGCACGCCGCCCACGTCGACCGTGCCGGCCTTGCGCTCGAAGCGGCCGGTGAGCGGCGCCTCGTTGGTCAGCGCGCCGCGCTCGTAGAGGCTCCAAATCTCGGCGCCGAACTGCGTCGTGAGCAACTCGGGCGCGAATTGCCCGAAGAAGTTGCGCAGGTTTTCCACGTCGCGCAGCAGCATGCGCTGGGCGTGGTTGTTGCCGGCCGCGTCGATCGCCTGCGGCAGGTCGATGATGACCGGGCCATCGGCCGCGAGCAGGATGTTGAACTCCGACAAGTCGCCGTGCACGACGCCGGCGCAGAGCATGCGCACCACTTCCTTGATCAGCGTGGCGTGGTGCGCGCGCGCCTGCTCGGGCGTGAACTGCACGTCGTTCAGGCGCGGCGCGGCCGAGCCTTCGGCGTCGGTCACGAGCTCCATCAGCAGCACGCCGTCGTGAAAGTTCAGCGGCTTGGGCACCCGCACGCCGGCCGCGGCCAAGCGGTGCAGCGCATCGACCTCGGCGCTCTGCCACGCCGCCTCTTGCGATTCGCGGCCGAAGCGCGTGCCCTTGGCCATCGCGCGCGCCTGGCGCGTGTTCTTCACCTTGCGGTTCTCGGTGTAGTCGACGGCCTGCCGAAAGCTGCGGTGCGTCGCTTCCTTGTAGACCTTGGCGCAGCGCGTCTCGCTGCCGCAGCGCACCACGAACACCATCGCTTCTTTGCCGCTCATCAGCTGGCGCTGCACCGAGTCGATCAAGCCTTCGTCGATCAGGGATTGGAGTCTTGCGGGTGCTTTCATCGGCGCATTTTGCCGGAATGAACTTTGCTTTTCTTTGCTCGCGGCCCATACTGCGCGTCGCCTCACCACCCTGGAGCCATGCCTGTGCCTCATCCCAAGCTGTCTGCTGTCGCCCTCTGCGTGACCACCCTCGTTGCCCTGCCGGCCCGCGGCCAGCAGGCGCCCGCGCCGGCTGGCGCCGCGTCGGCCCCGTCGGCGCTCGCGCTCGAGACCGTCACCGTCACAGCGCAAAAGCGCAAGGAAGACCCGAAGAAGGTGCCGCTGAGCATCTCGGTGTTGTCGGGCGAATCGATCCAGGACGACCACGTCACCAGCCTCGCCGACCTGACCCGCGCGGTGCCCAACCTCTCGTTCTCGACCCAGGCCGGTGCCGGCCTCGGCACGCTCGAGATGCGCGGCGTCAGCTCGCAGGCCGGCTCGGCCACGGTCTCGATCTACCTCGACGACGTGTCGCTGACCACCCGCAACCTCTACAGCCAGGGCACGGCCGAGCCGCGCTTCTTCGACATCGAGCGCGTCGAGGTGCTGCGCGGTCCGCAGGGCACGCTCTACGGCGCCAGCTCGCTCGGCGGCACGATCAAGTTCATCAGCAACCAGCCCGATGCGGCGCGCTTCAGCGGCAACGCCAACACCGAGCTGTCGCGCACCTCGCATGGCGGCACCAACTACATGGCGCAGGCAGTGCTGAACGTGCCGCTCGCGAACGACACGAGCGCAACCCCGACCGCACTGCGCATCGGCGTGCAGACCGGGCGCGACAGCGGCTACATCGACCAGGTTTCGCCGACCACGCTCGGCGTCGTCGAAAAAGGCATCAACGCCACGCACTGGAACGTGCTCAAGCTCGCGCTGAAGTCCGACTTCATGCCGGGCTGGTCGATCACGCCGAGCGTGTTCTATCAGCGCTTCAAGAGCGACGACATCGACGCGGCCTACCTCGCGGTCGGCCGCTACCAGCTTCCTTCGGGCACCACGCCGCCCGCGCTCGCGCTGTTCCAGACCAGCAAGATCGTGCGCGAGCCGATGACCGACACGCTGACGATCCCGAGCGTCACCCTCGCCGGCGACCTCGGGTTCGCCGACTTCACTGGTGTGCTCAGCGGCTACAAACGCCGCTTCGATCGCGTGCAGGACGGCACCTTCGTCAACGTGCCTTACATCGCCTCGCCGAAGGTCATCGGCAACCTTGCGCTGGGCGCGATCGTCGGCGCGCTGCCCTCGGCGGTGCAGCTCGCCAACAAGACCGACCAGACCTCGCTAGAGGTGCGCCTCGCGTCGAAGGACTACACCGCCGGCGGCAACCCGTTCACCTGGGTCGGCGGCGTCTACCTCGCGCAGACCAAGACGCAGGTGTTCGACAACGAACCGATCTTCGGCATCAACGCCGCGTTCAAGGCCGCGGGCCTCGACATCAACGACCCGGCCAACCTGACCGACAGCTTTCCCGGCGCCTTCACCGGCGACAGCTCGTACTACAGCGCGCGCCACTACAAAGACAAGCAGTACGCGGTGTTCGGCGAGCTCACCTACAACGTCGACCCGAGCCTGCGCGCCACGCTCGGCCTGCGCGCACTCCGCGCCACGCAGGCCTTCACGCGCGAGGGCGATTTCTACTACGCCGGCGGCCCGAGCACCGCCGCGATCGACAGCGATGCGAAATCGCTCACCCCGCGCCTCGCGGTGAGCTGGGACGCCACCCGCGAGGCCACGCTCTACGCCAATGTCGCGAAAGGGTTTCGTCTCGGCGCGGCGAACCGGCCGGTGCCGTCGACGCCGCTGGTCGCGCAAGACCTCAAAGACCTCGGCCTGCCGTTCACCACCGTGCCGCCGTCGTTCAAGGCCGACACGTTGTGGAGCTACGAGGCCGGCGTGAAATCGCGCTGGTTCGAGAACCGGCTCTCGGTCAACGTCGCGATCTTCCACATCGACTGGAAAGACATCCAGCAAAGCGTGACGCTGCCCGCTTCGGGCTTCGACTTCGAGACCAACGTCGGCCGCGCCAAGGTCGACGGCATCGAGATCGAAGGCCGGCTCCGCGCCGCCGAAGGCCTGACGCTCTCGGCTGGCGCGAGCTACACCCGCGCGGTGTTCGCCGACGACACGCCCTCGCTCGGCACCGACGCCAACGGCGACCTCAACGTGCGCAAGGGCGACCGCGTACAAGGTGTGCCGAAGTACAGCGCGCGCCTCGGCGCCGAGTACCGCTTCGCGCCGATGGCCTTCGGCAACACCTTCGTGCGCGCGAGCGGGCAGTGGACGGGGTCGAGCAATGGCACCTTCGTCCGCTCGTCGAGCGACTACCAGCGC